>CALMAV010000044.1:0-6714 GCA_937859895.1 uncultured Bryobacterales bacterium
GCACCAGCGTTGCCATCGTCGTCGGCAAACCTACATGCCGCCGGATGGTCCCAATCTCAATCACCAGATCCTCACCCTTCTTGAACATCTTGACCTCGCCCTTCTCCGCAAACGGCAACTCCAGCCGCACCTCGTAACCACGCTCGTCATGCACAAACGAATAAGGTGGCGTCGTCCGCGTAATCGCGCATGGGTCTTCATCTGCTCGATATAACGTCTGCGCCATGCCATGCAACCGCTCGTACCCGATCACCTCATGCGGGAACATCGGCACTCGCTGCACCGGCACCGGCGCAAAGTAAGTCACCATATCTTCGAGCGTCTTCTGCTGAGTCTGCTGCCACTGCCGAAAGAATGCGTCTTGAACTTCCGGCGGAATCAACCGGTTCACAATGATGTGATCGACCGTTAACCCGTGCAGCGTAAAGTAAACGAACGCGCGCTGGGTTTCTCTCAGCACCATCTTCTCGGCATTCGTTACTAGCCGCACGCTCGTTAGTTGCGGGTTCTCCAGCACCTGATCAATGCCTTCAATCTTCGAAAACAAATCCTGCACATTCTTGAAGTAACTATCCGGCGGCAACTCCACCGGCGTCACACAATTGGCCAGCGGCCGCACAGCTTTCAGCAAGCTTCGCTGGAAGCCGAACACATGCTTCATGTACCAATCGAGCGTGGAAGGAAGGCTAATGAATCGCAGCGACTCAGCTGTCGGAGCGCAATCAAGAATAATCGCGTCGAACTCCTGCGACTTCCGATACTGGTTCACGTACATCATGGCGCTTAGCTCTTCCATGCCGGGAAAGATCGCCATCTCATCGGCTTCCACGCCACTCAAGCCAGTGGTGCGCAATACCGATGTCACATAACCAGCGATGGCCGTCCAATGCCGCTTGATCTCGTGATTTATATTGACTTCCTGGATGAACAGCCTCTCCGCCACCTGCCGCGGCTCGGAAGTGCCCTCATGAAAAAGCGGGTTATCAATGTCGAACGAATCGCCCAAGCTATGCGCCGGATCGACGCTCATTACCAGCGTCTTCCGGCCACCCTCAGCCAGTTGCACGCCCGTCGCCGCCGCGACGCTTGTCTTCCCTACGCCACCCTTACCACTGAACAGAAGTATCCGCACTTCTTGAGGATGACGGTTCTTGTCGACAAAAGAGAGAAGCGGTTCTGAATGAGACTTAGGAAAGCTCTGAACTCAATCGATGCCACAACTCAGAAAGCTCCAGGACTGTTCCACTTGGCAACCCAATCCTTTTCACCAACAGCAGTTGCATAAGGTCAGCACTCCAGGTCATCCCGAATCTGTGTTCGGGGTCGAGTACAATCACCTGCTTAATCCCAATTGCGGCATACCTTTCACACTTCTGTTCGACCTGATCCATTCGATCGTCTGGGGAGAGAACCTCGACGACGACGTCCAATGGTTCTGTCGGATATGGCTGCTGCTGAACCCTTACAGTAGCGACCACATCTGGGATCGGGTGCCAGTCTCTGACGATTCGAAGTTCCAGTTCAGTCCCTGCCTGATACCCGGCCTCCTTCAACATGTCTTTAATTAGCCCTTGGGTCAACATGTGTAGAAGCGTCGGCGCTGATTTTTGGACAGCCTTTCCATCCCAGAATTCGTAGTAAGGCTTCAGGCCATCATAACGGGCATGAAACTCTTCGGCCGTCAGAAGCTGAGTGTTGGTGGCGGTAGCCATCTTGGGACTATTCTAAGCCTTGCTTCCGTGATCGCAAGAAAACGACCGTCCAATCACCCTACGGCTAAACAGGTCCACAACCACCGCTAAAAACAGCCACCTTATGATTGGTCCGAATAGAGGCGATGTCGCCGGCCCACCCACAGTTCGTCCACTAGCGGAAGGAGCCGGACTTGGAATACTTGTGTGCCGCCGATGCGGACTTAGCCTCGTCCCCAAGTCCGCTAAGCCTGCCTAAGGTGTTCCTTGATTGAAGAAGATGCGCGTAAGACGTGCCTCGAATGAGTGCGCATTTAGTCAAGATGGTAAGAACGCTTGCTGGTGATCTGCCCCGGAAGTTCACACTGGAGTATCTGTAGTATTTGTCAAGACTGACGGCTTAGCTTGTGGCATCGCCCTCATGAACAGCTCCTAATAAGCGCGAGGAGAAACAGTACCATTCTGAAGTAAATCCTTTACAAAACCTGGTATAAGTTCATAGTGGCCCAGCCGCTTCTTTCCACATCTTTTGACCCTGTTGCCTTTCTCGCCAAAGCCGGCCTTGGCAGAAGGATAATGCAGCTCAAGAAGAAAGATGTCTTCTTCGTTCAGGGAAGCAGCTGCGACTCCGTCTTCTACCTTCAGAAGGGACGCGCCAAACTGACCATCGTCTCCGCAGCCGGTAAGGAAGCCACTATTAGCCTCCTGGCGGCCGGGGAGTTCGTCGGGGAGGAATGCGTTGCAGGGGTTGTTGGACCCCGTTTATCCACAGCTACCGCCATCACAGCCTGTACGGCCCTCAGGATCGAGAGGAAAGAGATGATCCGGATCCTACATGAGGAGCATGCTTTCTCAGATCTATTTTTAGTGTTCTTGCTGACTAAAAGTATGAGAACCCAGGCCGATTTGGTTGACCAGCTTTTCAACTCCAGTGAAAAGCGCCTGGCACGCATTCTCCTGCTTATGGCAGAGTTCGGTCAGCCCGGTACTGAGGAGACTCTCATTCCTGCGATTACTCAGGAAACGCTGGCTAATATGATCGGAACGACGCGAGCACGCGTCAGCTTCTTTATGAATCGGTTCCGGAAGCTCGGTTTTATCGAATACAACGGACGAATTCGCGTCCATAAATCCTTGCTTACTGTGCTTCTCTACGACCAGCCATCACACAACAATGCGCAAAGAGCGTCGTTACTGGACGAGATTCGGGACGAGTCGGAGGCAGTGAAATACACCAAAGCGGAGGACACGAGGGCTAAATCTCCTTTACGAGAGGGCTGAGCTCAAGCGGGTCATCGAATGCTGGAATCGGGTGAAAGGCGAAAGATGCAGAACAGGATAAATAAATCCCGTAACTGTAAAGAATTGCACAGCTTCGCTGCAGCCGAATCACTATAGTTGGGCCAGTATCTAAAGGACTCCAATGAAACGCAACTCTCTTCTTGTTCTCACGGCCGCGCTGCTCCTCCCCGGGATCACCGCCCTTGCCGCAAACGTGCGCACTGACTACGACCACAGCGCAGACTTTGCAAATTACAAAACCTATTCGTGGGGCACGGTTACTACAGCCAACCCGCTCAACGAGGATCGCATAAAAGCTGCAGTCAACGCCGACCTCAAAGCTGACGGATGGCAGTTGATGCCTTCTGGTGGAACTGCAACGATATTTGCTACCGCGACTGTCAAGAATGAGAAGGAGCTCGAGACGATGTACGACGGCATGGGTGGCGGCTACGGTCTGGGAGGCGGTTGGGGCTGGGGAGGCGGTTGGGGTGGCGGGTTCGGTGGAGGATACGGATCCGACGGCTTTGGGGAAGCTACGACAACAACCCAGAACCAACGTGTTGGACACTTGGTCCTCGACATCTTTACAGCTTCCGACCACAAGCTACTTTTCCGGGGAGTCTCCGACAACGACCTCGGAAACAACTCCAGCAAAGACAGTAAAGACATGGATAAAGATATTGCCAACATGTTAAAGAAGCTGCCGAAGAGCGCGAAGTCGTAATTTCCACGACTCACCTATTTCTCTTCGGAGCTTACTGGGGTGGCGCTCCGAGCAGTGACAACACAAGCACCGGCGTCCAAGCGGGCGCGGGAGCGCCAATTACGGTTATGCTCCACTTGATACGAATGAAGCAACCTGGATTGTTCGTTATCCAACCATGTTGTCTTGCTCGGAAGAGCCGCCCAAGTACAAGCCAGCAGAACGTCAAGGCAGTATCTGTGCCCTTGACCTTCTACACCAGCCCCTAGCGTCACCGGCCCCGTGCAGGGGTTCTGGAGATGCTTGCTGAGCGCCGGCCTCTACTTAATCTTCATCTGCGTGTAAGCCAGATTCTTCCCTTTGCCATCTACAATCAGCCGATCATCATCGCTGTAGTAAGTCAACTGATCGCCCTTGGTAACGCCCTTATAGCTATCCACCATCTGCGGGCTGCCGTCTTTCAGAACCACCTTTCCATCCTTGGTGTAATACTCGCCTCGCTCCGATGTACTGGTCCGGGTCCGGTTAGCCGCAACCTGATCGAACACCGTCACGCTCCCAAGAGCCAGTGCATGGTCAAGCGAAGAATCATCCTTGTGATCGTCCGTCTTCGGTGACAGGAACGCCTGCAGCTCCTTCGACGTAATAATCATCTTGTTGCGCGTCAGCTTCACGCCACCCGTGTAGTCCGCGATCCGCTTATCATCGCGGTAGAACATCTCCGGCGCATACACGGTAGTGAACACAGGCGGCGCTTCAGCTCCGCTGTTCTTTGAAGTCTGATTCGCACCCGGTTTATCGTCGGATTTGTTATCCAGCAGCTCGCTCACCACGTTGCCTTTGGCATGCATTGTCTGCGCATCACGGTCGATGTCGATCACATTAGCGATCGTCCGGTTCGCTCCTTGCCACATCACCGCGTGTCCCTCGTAGTGAATTAGGCTGTTGTTCTCGCGAGTCTGCATGCAGTCGGCTTTGGCCTGCATTGGCTGCCTGTCGTCCAGCATTGACGTCCCGGGCTTCTGATTCTTATCCGGTGCATGTGTCGAAACAACATGCCCGGTCGCGTCCATATCGCCTGAGTTCGGGCTCATCACAATCTGGTCCGCAAACGCCGAGCCCGTATCATCCAGCACCTTTGCTGTACTCACCAGCGTCATGCGATTCGCAATCTGATCCAGGTGCGCTGTCTTGGCAGAGGCCTTCCTCACGCCCTCCTCATAACGGAAGTTACCAACCTGATCGATGCTTCCAACCTGATTCGTATTCGGCTGAAATTTCGCCGTCAGCGTATCGCTCCAGGTAAACGCAGACGACGGCCCTGCATTCGCCTTCTTCCCATCTTTGACAAGGGCCGCAGGCTTGTCCGTTTTCGTCACTGCATTCCATGCCAAAAACGCATCGACGTAACTACCGGCGCCATACAAAACTCGCAGATGCGACGCATCCACCCAGCGATGCGGCAACCCCGGTTGATTTGGCTTAAACTCCAATTGCGCCGCTGACGATGTTCGTATCTCCTGCAGGTCGTGTCCGTCCGGTTTCATCTCCAGTTCAATGTGCTCACTGCGCAGCAATCGAGTGTCGGGAACGCTTCCGCCTGGCTTCGCACCCGTAGGTTCCGCAACCGCAATCGCATGTCCATCAGCCAGCACCAGATGCAACACACTGTCGTCTTTCCCCTGGCCCGCAACCTGCTTCACCTCGGTTGCAAACCGCATGTCTGCGCGGTCACTGGTCAGCGTTGTTTTCGAATCCGGCTGTGTTGTGGTGACCCGGGCGTTCTTATCGCCCACCATGTTCACCAGCACGCCATCCTCGTTGAACAGCGCCGTCATATTGTTGGCCGCATAAGCAGTATGTTTATCCTCGCGATCGTCTGAGCCCACCGCGGCTGTTCCCTCAATCTGGTGAAGCCGCCCGTCCTGCAAAGTCACTACAGCGTTGTTGCACTGAATGGTTGTTGTACGCCGCCGTAGCTTAGCCAAAGGAGTTAGATAAATCTTTTGCTCAGCTTCCTTATAAACAAGATCCGTTGTCTCCACATGCATCTTGTCCGCGGCCGGCCCTTGGCCCACCCAATCCAGCGCAACTTGTGATTTCAAGTGCAGTGCTTTCGTCGTCGGGTCATACTCGGCACCCACTGCCGTACCATTGCCATCCGGGAAAACAAACGACGCCAACTTGTCGGTCACTGCTTTTCCGCTCTTGGTCTCATAGGTAACTCCGGTCGTATGCACCTGCACATACTTGGAAGCCACTGCCGGGTCCGCGGCCTCTTTCTCCCGGGGAACGTTCATCACGATCAGCACCGGGCCATCAGACTTCAACCGCCCTGAGCCTTCGTCAAACTGTGCTTTATCACTCTTGACATACGTGTAATGAACGGCATCTTTATCAAACAGCTTCAGAGCCAGCCCATGTAATTCGAATGTCGATGGATCATGCGTTGCTTGGAACGACTGCGCATCCACCCACACCATAGGCTTGTTCGTTTCTGGATTATCTTTGTGATACTGCCAGCCCGATGAAGCCGACGCTTCCTGCCCTACCTGTATTGCCGGAGCGGTTACTACCGGTGTCTGCCGATTCTTCTTCCAACGCAGCTTGTACGTGTATCCAACACCTGCGGCCAGCAGGAGAATCGCAAGAGCAAACAGGAGGGAGTAACGCCGCATAAGTCGAGGCTTACTTAACCTTACCGCGCAGGGCTGAGATTCTTGGCAACCAGATTGCTCAAAAGCTGATCTGAAAAGTTAATGAACCTTCTAAGGATATTGATTATGCGTAGAACACTATTACTTGCCCGCTTCGAAACTGGCTTCTTTCTTGATAACACTTGTTTCTCTGTCGTCGAGCGTGTTCCCATTCTCGGTTAATAGTAGCTGTGTCGCTGGTGGTAGCGGTGTATGGCAAAGGTCGTAAGCCTTGATGCTCCACTGCTCTGCCAGTTTTCTTAATGCCTCATCAGTTGAGTAGATGGAATCTGCACCTCTTGCGATAGCGATAGCGACAATCTGGCGATCGAACTTCAGC
>CALMAV010000044.1:6724-10708 GCA_937859895.1 uncultured Bryobacterales bacterium
AACTTCAGCTTTGCCCAAGTCTGTTCGCCACGTTTTAGCTTGGCAGGCTTAGAAATTTTTGTAGAAAGCTCAGCAAGTTCAATTGCTGCCATTTCATCGAAATCGGCGACTTCAAATCTATAATTACCTCGGAGTTCTGAGATGTATTTTCCCCAAAAAGGATGCGCAAGGATTAGAAACTCACCAAGTGCAGGCGTCGGTACTATGATCTTTGCGCCTTCATCCTGGAGCGTTTGAATGAGATTCTCAATCCGCTCCCCGGCACGCTCATAAGGCCGTCCTGTTATGGGATCAAGAGGGACTCGTGCAGTGTTGGACAACAATATAGCCAGGAAATTCGCATCCAAGACTACGATCATTGTTGCCCGTTTTATTGTCTTCCGTGACGGATATCGTGGAGTGTTGCTAGAAAATCTTTAGCGGCCCAATCGGCAGGGATGCCTCGCATCTTAGCAACCGTGTCTTGAACCGAAACGCTGGTCACAGGAGAAAAGTCATGGATGCGGAAATTCTCTAAATCCCATTTGCCGGAATCAGTTCGCCGCCAACGTCCCAATCCACTAGCCAGAACTGGTTGCCCTAAGTAATACTTCGCAAGTTCCTTCGTCTTGTCTTTTCTGGCCTCACATATATAAAGTGCGCTGTTAACATCCTCAATGTGAACCGGAACCCAATCACCCTTGCCGCCAATCCGGGTTACCACGCCACGCACTTCACCCTGCTTGCTAATAGTCGGATACTCAATAGCGGATTTGCTGACTTTGATTTCCAGAAGCTTGCCATCAGGCCCAGAGAGATAGGCACCCTTGGCATTGTCACGCCTTAACCTTTGCTCAATCCGTTCGTAAGCCTGACGGATATCTTCGGGCGCACCCGGATTGACGGCCCTATAGGTTCTTTCTTTTATCGTTGGGAACTGTTCGGTATCGACGCGGTGAACAATCCGGGTACTTCCTTTTCGAAGATTCACAAAATGAACAGCGTGCTCTACACCTAGTAGACGTGCAAGATCAGACATGTACTCCGCGAGCTTCGCCATCGGAATAGTAGATGGCTCGTAAGCCTTGATCTCAAACTCAAGCTCAACACCAGAGTGTTTCATAACCTTTTCAATCAGTCCCGGTAGGTGAGCCGCTTTCCTTCGATTCCTTTGACGGCAAGTTCTGCTCGCTCTGCATTCGAGACTTCCCGGCAATTGTACCGAAAGTCAAATTAGTTAAGTAGCGATTTAGATGTTGTTTGCCTACATGATGGTACACCTCATCAAGGCCTCTTTAAGGGTTGTAAAACATCCTTCTACGGTATTGGTCGTTATACAGACGCCGTTCTCATAACGGACGTATTCTTTCTCCACGTGATTGACGCAGGTGTGGTTTAAGAGACTGAACAGCGTGATCCTCTTCCAAATCTTTGGAGCGTCCGGAGGATATCTGCCGACTGCATCTTCAATTTTGAGCTTGCCGTCCCGCTGGAGCAAGAGAATCAATGTTGCGGATCGCGATTATCTGCGGCACGAGTTCAGCCCGCCACTATGGCCGAATCACAGACTTTGTCCGAGGGCTCTACTTGAAGTGATCGAAACCTCCGGATCTAATCCGCCGGCCCGCGAAATTGATCAGACCCGGCTTCCCTCCCCCTATCGTGCCAATCCGCGTCACTGGAACGGACGCGATCTCCTCAGGAACTCGCACTTGCGGCGAAGCAGTAAACAGCAGTTCGTAATCCTCGCCGCCATGCAAGGAATCATCGAGCGTGGCGGCTCGTGCTATGGGAAGCGTCCCGCTTAATTCAGCGCTAACGCCGGACTCCAGGCATAGCCTACGCAAATCGAGCGACAGCCCATCACTCAAGTCCATGCAGCATGTCACGCCAAGCTTGGCAAGTGCAAGCCCAACCGCAACGCGTGGCTCGGGGCGAAGGTGTCGCTTCCAGTTCGCACCTCGCTGAGTCCGGAAACCAGCCGCAGAGGCTCCTAATGTCCCTGTCACGTAGATCGAATCACCCGGCTTGGCACTACTCCGAAGAAGCGCTTTGCCGGTCGGCACTTCTCCGCAACAAACAACATCGGCGATTACGCGGTCAAAGCTAGCCAGATCCCCGCCAGCCAGACTGGTCCCGTGCTCTGCCGCTAACGCAAACAGCCCTCGATAGAACCCGCTGATCCAACGCTGCCCCAAGTGCTGCGGAACCGCCAGTGACACCAGGCAAAACAACGGCCGGCTGCCCATTGCGGCCAAATCCGACAAGCTGCGAGCCAGCGCTTTATGGCCAACATCGGCAGGCTTGTGCGTATCGAGCGTGAAGTGCCGACCCTCCAGCACGAAGTCGGTAGTAAACACCAGATCGTGTCCGGGGCGGGGACGCAGGATTGCACAATCGTCCCCAATGCCCTTAATAAGGCGTTTGTTGGAGGGCTGAGCAGCAGCAAGCGCACGGATCTGGCGAATGAGGCTGGTCTCGCTCGGCATCAACCGGCAACCGGCTGCGAGAGGACCAGACCGGCCGGCAAATCTTCTCCGAAGACACGATTGCTGGAAGCCGGGTCAGCATCGCCCGCCAGTTCGCGCAGGAGACTCGCCGCCTGGGCCGCAGGCTCAATGGCACGCCGAATCACGTCGAGGGCTGCGGGGGGCAGATCACGCGCCGTATCGCCAGTAATCTGCCCAATATGAACCACCGCTTCCAACAGCGACGGTGTAGGCGGCAATCGCAGCAATGCATCCACCCAACGGCTGACAACAGATGGAGCAAGCACGAGATTCACCGGCCCATTGAACAGCTTGCGAGCACCCAGGCGCGAGAGAGACCAGACAGCCGCCTCCAGCATCTCGCCTGCCTTAACATAACCGAGAAGCGCCTCGCCCAGCTGAGTCTTGGTCTGTTGTGGCAGCAATTCCAGACTGGCCGCCGTTCGCCACATCTCACGCAACAGGCTCGGGTTCACCCGCGTCTTCCGCTTCTGCTTAGGAAGAAGCATTGGGGAGAGGCGCTGGAAGATGTCAGCCTGTTGATTACGATTCAAGCCCGCCGCAATTCGACCGCAAAAGATCCACCAGTCAATTTCGTTCTGGACCTGATTGCCAAAGGTGAGCCCCGATGCGTAGATGCGCCGGGCTTGCTCAATGCGGAAATCATCGCCAGGAAAGCCGAAGCCGGGACGAAGGCAGAAGCCGGTCAGATTGAGCCAGCGAACCTCATGCGGAGCGTTCTTCCGACGGCCATCAGCTAGCGCGAGTAGCTTGTCAGCAAGTGCGCGGATAGTCGGGAGCGGCCAGGAAAGCCTGCCCAGGCCAAATAGCTGTTCCAGCCGTGCAGGCAGTTGTTCGGGAGCAACGCCGGAACCAGGCTTGGTGAACACGCCTTCCACTAGCGTTTCGGCCTGCGCCTGTACTTCCGGAGTAATCACAGCAGCAGACCGGAACGTCGCTTGCACGGCAGGGGAGGTTGCGCCCGCACCAGACTTGCGAAGCTGAAACTGCAGACGCCAGCGATGTTCGCTGACTTTAGATTCGGCCCACGCCTCCAACGTCCCCACTTCGCTGAGCCGCGCCCCCAGCGTCACAGGCACACGACGCTCGCCGCCCTTACCAAAGCGAATTACTGCATGCAGCGGCGAGTGCAGGCGCGGGTCACTAGCCGGGTCGTGCATATCGCCACTCGGCTCCAGCGAAACCAGGTCGCCGGCAGCGTCCTCCGTCCGGCTTAGCGAGCTGTAAAGCCGAAAAGCAACGGGCGTATTGGCGAGCAGCTCAAGCTCAGGTTCGGCGAGTTTAATCTCCTGGCCCTCTTCGGTCCCGCGCGGCATCAGGCAGACAGTTGAGATGGCCGTAGAGCCAGTCCCTTGCAGGCCAATAAAGTACGACCGCGGCAGGCCTCCACGAACCAGCACGCCACTGCCGGACGCTCGAACATACGAGTAGTAAGCCGCGCCCACAGCCACTGCCAGATCGAGATCCTGGCTTTCAAACAGCAGCGGCTTGCGGC
>CALMAV010000045.1:0-213 GCA_937859895.1 uncultured Bryobacterales bacterium
GTTCCCCCTAGCGGACGTTCAACGAACTAGCTGCAGTGGACTAAATACACAACTAGGCCGGCTGCTCGGACCTGCGGCTTTTCAGCACCAGCAAAGCCTCGCCAGGCGTGAGTTGCGCCCCGAATGGCTCGATGCCTTGCGAATCGTTAAAGGTCGGATTGGCTAGCGAACCGTCGCTATTGACTGTGAACACGTCGATCTTGTTGGCGATTC
>CALMAV010000045.1:223-4022 GCA_937859895.1 uncultured Bryobacterales bacterium
CTATCAGCTTGCTTCCATCTGGCGTGAAGGCCGCAGTGGAAGCGCCAGGGTCTAAACCGCTTAAGGGCAGACGTGATCCGGCGACAGGTGTCAGATCGCCTGAGGTCTGAAGGCGAAAGCCGGCCGTGTGAAGGTTGCCGCCAAAGTTCACCGCGTACACCAAGTCGTCATGAATAGCCAGGCTTACTGGATTGCCACCGTCTGATGGGGTTACGCTTGCCAGGATCAGCCCATAGTCTGAGATGCGACAAACTGAGATGTCACTGGTCCCGGCATTCACGGCCAGTAGGTAGGCGCGATCTGGATTAATAATGAGAGAACTCTGGCTTAAAAGGGGGTCGTTCATGCCGCCTTCGCCGCGCCCCACAGTAGGATAGCGGCCTACCAGGCGCAGCTTGCCGTTTTCCAGACGGTTGTACATAATAATCTCGTTGCGACTGGCGTCGTTAGTTGCCAGGAACAGGGCACCCGCCTTACCCCTTGCACCCTGTGCGCTTAGACCGTGCCCGGAAAGCAGACCAGCGGCGAGCAGGGCGGCGGCACTGGCAAATCTCTTCCTTAAACCTGATAGTTCTTGGATTTTCAATCGAGAGCTCCTGTTGTCGATTTGAGAGCCTGGACCTTTCGGAACAAGCCCCACGCAAACAGGTTCAGGCGCTCGGAAGGAAAAGTTACGCCCGATTTTCGGCGAATCGAACTTTCCAATAGGCCCAAGTGGCCAAAGCACTTAGGACTGTACCGCCTAAGTGCCACACCAGCACGTGCAGCCAATCTTCGATGGGACAGTGTAAAGCTAGCACAGCGATACCGATATAGGCTCCGAACAGAGCACTGGAAACAGATGTCTGCCGTGGAGTCACGATGTAGCCACGGCGCAGTAAATAGTAGGTCGTCACTCCGCCTGCTGCTGCACAAAGAAGGACAGTGCGAAGGCAGGGGATGCCACGCGATACGAATTGCGTCGAATTGGACTCCGGGTAGATCATTACGGCACAGAGAGCCACAGCCGCAATTGGAACGAGCACGGTGTAAGGCAGGCTGACCCACCGCCTTGCTCCTGGAATCATCTGAGGCGCTACAGCGATGGAAAGCAACAGGCCGCAGCCCAGGACCGTTCCGCCATAAAGCCAGCGCTGGCCTTCCGTAAGGTTCGCAAAGCCCTTTGGACCGAGTGCGAGAGCAATGAGGATGCTGGAAGCCACAAAAAGCAGCATTGCCCCTGTGAACAGAACTAAGTCAGAGGGCAGCCTTCGCACGGGACGCAGGTCCACCGTCAATGCGCTGATTGCGGTCTCTAGCACCCACTCACTTGGTTTCTCAACGTCCTCTCTCCTCATAAGTTCCTTCTGCCTAGTGCGATACGCAATGCCTCGAAGGCGCGGTGCGCTCGTTGTTTCACTGCCCCAACCGTGATTCCAGCTGCACGTGCTGTTTCCTCTAAACTCAGACCATTCACTTTCAATAGCAGCACAGCCTCCTGCTGGTTAGGCGGCAATGTCTTCAGAACATCCCAGATACCACTGCTCAGCCCTTCGGGTTCCTTGGGCTGGCTCACGGCCTCCGGTAAGTGCTCCCCTTGTATCTCATGCTGCGACACTCGGCTTCTCCGCCGATAGCTGTCAATCTGTGTTCGCCGCGCGATTGCGAACAACCAGGCCCACAACGGCTCGCCCAGACGATAAGTGTGCCGGGCCTTGTGGATGCGAAGCCAAAAATCCTGAAGTAAGTCTTCGGCTACCGACCGATTGCGAACCAGCGCTAGAAAGAACTGGAGAATGCGCGGACTGACTTGATGTACCAGCACTGCTGCGGCTTCCGATTCACCAGCCTGGTAACGCTGCATAAGCAGTTCCAGGTGTTTCGGCTGAAGCTCAGTTGCCGTGGGCTCGGTTGCCACCACGCTTACTTTAGCTTAGCCGCTTTTAGAGTCACTCGCACAGCGTGGGCGCATCGGGATTTCGTGCAAACTGAAATAACGTATTCAACTGCGAAAGCGTGACTCGCTCGGTTGAAAGGTCAAGGCTCCCTAGCTCATCTTGTGCGAACCAGGCTGCTCCGGCGGTCTCAGGGGTTTCCTGCAACAGGGCGCCGTCCTCTGCCCGGCAATGAACGAACGCTTTGTAGATATGCCATGGCTGAGGCGGATGCGAATGTTTGCGCATGTCCCACAGCGCTAGAAGGCGCACAGGTTTTACAATCAGGCCTGTCTCCTCCAGAGCTTCTTTTGCGGCTACTTCGAACGGAGAAAAACCGATGTCAGCCCATCCGCCCGGCAGAGTCCATCGACCCCTATCCAGCTTTTCCCTCACCATCAAGACCCTCTCGCTACCCTGAAAAACAACGGCTCTTACGTCCACCTTCGGCGTGGCGTAGCCGGTCTCAGAGGCAAACACGCGCATGATCTTTTCGAACGGCTCGTCAGTCAGCTCTTCGAGAAGCTCCGCGCTAATAGTTCGGATCTCCTCATATCGTTCTAGGTCGTAAGCGTTGGTGTGATAAGTAATGCCCGCTTGAGCGAGGGCTTGTAGCCGTTGGGCCAAGGCTAATAATCTGTTCGGTTCCACGGTTTCGGTTTTGTTCAATCGCCGGTACGCCGGGCATCCTTCAAGGTCAGGCACCACGACCGGTAGCCTCGCTTCTTCGATCCTGGATCGTCTTCCAATTGGAAAAGTCCGTCCAGTTTCCTGCCGGGAGTAAACAAGTCGGCACGATCTCCGAAGTTCCAAGCCTTCGCGTAGAACACCTTGCCACCTTGCCGAAGCGGCACACTGAAATGTTTGCCTTCTTTTATCACTCGGGGAGGGCCAGCAACCTCGGTTCCCTCCACCAGTAACAGAGGTGACGGATTGCCGCATCCGAATGGGCCCAGAGCGAGTACCTGCTGTACGCAGCCGTTACTCAGCTCGGCAAACGAAGTTTCGGCATCAACGGTCAATTGAGGACGCAGATCATCCTCTTCAAGTCTTTGCGCAGCTATTTCGCCGAAACGAAGCCGAAAGGTCTGGAGATCTTCAGATGACATGGTCAGACCCGCAGCCTGCCGATGCCCACCAAATTTACTGAACAACTCCGGCATGCTCTCCAGTGCTTCCAGCAAGTGAAAAGCCGGAACACTACGGCCCGACCCGGTGAGCCGCGTGGTTCCATCCTCGTTCTGAGCATTGCTGAGCACAAACACAGGACGGCAAAAGCGTTCAACCAGTCGGCTCGCCACAATCCCGAGGACTCCCAAATGCCAGCCATCGCCTGCAAACACCAAAGCTGCCTGTTCAGGTCCCGCCCCCGTTGCCTCGCACTGTTTAAGGATAGTGTCAACGATCTCGGCTTCTACCTGCTGTCGCTCGCGGTTCAAAGTATCCAACTGCTCGGCCAAGGCTTGTGCGCGTGCTGCATCGCTGGTGAGAAACAGCTCCACCACGTCCCGAGCCGTTGCCATACGTCCGGCTGCATTGATTCTGGGTGCCAGGCGGAACGCTACCTGGTGCGCTGAGGGAACCTCGTTCTCCTCAAATCCGGCTACCCGCAGTAGGCTGCGCAGCCCTGGATTCCGTACATCACGCAGGCCACTCAACCCACGACGGACGATGGTCCGGTTTTCTCCTGTTAACGGCACTATGTCAGCTACCGTCGCAATGGCGACCGGCTTCAGAAATGAATCGAGCAAAGCACGCTGTCGGGAGGGCGGCAAGTCGCTGCCGGCAATCAAAGCCTGGACCAGCTTGAATGTCACTCCTGCGCCGCACAGATCCTTGAAGGGATATCGGCAATCCTTGCGGTTCGGGTTCAGTACGGCCAGCGC
>CALMAV010000046.1:0-2431 GCA_937859895.1 uncultured Bryobacterales bacterium
CGATTATGTAGTGGTGACGCACTACCACACTGACCACGTGGGCGGAGTGCCGCAATTGGTGGCTAAGGTGCCGGTAGAAACGTTTGTCGATCATGGGCCTAACCGCGAGGAAAGCAATGCGGTGAATCACATGGTGGAGGAGTATCGGGCGGCGATCTCGTCGGCAAAACATATTGTGGCGAAACCGGGCGACAAGCTGCCTTTCAAAGGATTGGATATTACGTTTGTCAGCGCGGACGGGGCGGTGTTGCAGACTCCGCTTGCGGGTGCGGGACAGCCGAATGCGGCTTGCCAGAATGTGCCGAAGAAGGAAGTGGACACGACGGAGAATGCGCGCTCGCTGGGCATGGTGATTACGTATGGGCGGTTTAGGGCAGTTGACTTGGGTGACCTGACTTGGAATAAGGAGCTGGATTTGATGTGCCCGAATAACCGGCTAGGCATGACGGATTTGCTGGTGGTCTCGCATCACGGATCGGACCTGAGTGGGAGTCCGGCGCTGGTGCATGCGCTGCATCCGAGGGTGGCGATTATCGATAACGGGGCGAAGAAGGGCGGATCGGCCTCGACTTGGGACATTATTAGATCCTCGCCGGGGCTAGAGGACATCTGGCAGTTGCACTATGCGGATGCGGCCGGGCAAGAGCACAATACGAGCGATCCAAATATCGCCAATGTGGATGAGGCGGACACCGGATTTTATCTGAAGCTGACGGCACAGGATGACGGCAGTTTTGAGGTGTTCAATCCGCGCAATAAGAACAGCAAACAGTACCGGGCACGTTGAGCGAAAGTCGATGGGTAAAGCCTTACACTGGCTATCGTGTACCGACTTCTCACGTTTTTCTTAGTTGGCTGGCAGTTGGGGGCGGCAGGGCTCTGGTACGTAACGCCTCCAGCGCCGGAGTTAACACCGACCGAGCGGATTGCGGAGTTGTCGGCACGGCGTTCGAAGGTGATGGAACAGGTGGGTCCGCGCGGGATGTTGGTGCTGCTGGCAGCGGAGGATCGTCCGTTTGCAGCTGACGTAGCGTATCCGTATCGGCAGGAGAACAATTTCTACTATCTAACCGGGATTAAACAGCAAGGCGCTGTTCTGTTGCTAATGCCGGGCGCTACATCCCCAGCCGAACGCGAACTGCTTTTTCTGCCGGTGAAGAGCCGGACTCGCCAGATCTATACCGGAACAGTGATTGGGTCAGCCGAAGCGACGGCGATTAGCGGCATTGCGAACGTGCGTCCAATGGGGGAGCTTATGCCGCTGTTGAACGCGGTGGCGCCGACGGCGGGTCAAGCTCTTACGGCGACGGCGTTAAGCGAGACCGAGCTGGTGAGGAATGAGCCGCGCGGAAGCGGATCGGCTGAGCCTTCGAAGGAAACAACGGAGAAGTGGCGCAAGCAGTATGAGACGTTCACCAAAGCCGTGAAGGACTGGACGGCAGAGATCTGTCTCATTTTGCCGTTGACGCCGAACGACGAGGAGTACCGTCGCGAACAGACTATTGCCGGTGCACTGGCGACGGTTAGTGCAGGGTTTACGGTTCGAAGCGCGTTGCCTATCTTTCGCGAGTTGCGGGTGAAGAAGTCGCCGTATGAAATCGCGCTGGTGCAACATGCGATCGACATCAGTGCTGAAGGTTTCCAGCGGGCATGGACGACCGTCGCGCCGGGGCTGCACGAGTACGATCTGCAAGCTGAATTTGACTTCACTTATACGAGACGACAGGCGCGGTTTGGGTATCCGAGCATTGTGGGGTCGGGCGTCAATGGAACGACGCTTCACTATGAGGACAACAATGGTCCGTTAGCCGATGGCAGCGTGGTGGTGCTGGATGCGGGCGCTGAGTATGACGGTTACAGTGCGGATGTGACGCGGACCTTTCCGGTGAACGGGAAGTTTTCGGCGGCGCAGGCAGAAATCTATCAGCTGGTATATCGGGCTCAGCAGGCGGCGATTGCGGCCGCGCATCCCGGGCAGTCGATTGGGACGATAAAGCAGGAAGATGCCGCGTCGTTCAGTGGAGTGTCGAGCCAGGTTCTGCGCGAGGGGCTGGTGAAGCTGGGCCTGATGACTAAGAAAGACGATGACGAACAGCTTCGGCTGTGGCTTCCGCATGGGGTGACGCACCAGCTGGGAATGAATGTTCACGATATTGCTAAGCCAGGGTTGGAGTTAGCGCCGGGCATGATTGTGACCATTGAGCCTGGGTTGTACTTTCGTCCAGATGCTTTGGATGCACTGCCGAAGAGCCCGGAGAACGACAAGCTGATTGCAGCGGTAAGGCCGGCTTATGAGAGGTACAAGGGCATTGGGGTGCGGATTGAGGATGACATTTTGATTACGGAGAAGGGCGCCAAGGTGTTGTCGGCAGAGGTGCCTTCGAAGCTGGAAGATGTGGAAGCGACTATGGCGCGGTTGAAGGCGCAACGG
>CALMAV010000046.1:2441-10063 GCA_937859895.1 uncultured Bryobacterales bacterium
ACCCTAACGTATTTCACTTACTATTCACGCAACAGCTGCCTAAGAGAAGTGGTCTAGAGGACGCTTATTCAGGTGAAGGAAGGTGAGAAATGGATCGTCGAAACTTCATTAGTGCGCTGACAGGTTCGGGGGCAATTGCGTGGCTGGGGGCGCAGGCAGTGTCTGCTCAGACGGTCGATGGAAGCTCTTATGCGAACAGCGTTCCCTTCGTGCCTGGTCCGGGAGATGCGGGAGTGTCGCCGGCTCAGGTTGAAGTTTTATTCTTTGTGAACCCGTCCCTCAGTGCTGACGCCCAGGCGCAGACATTTCCGCAGAGCGTGGCGTCGGGTGACCCCAGTCCGAATGGTGTTGTGCTGTGGACGCGAGTCGATCCATCGGCCATGGGAGGAAACTTTCCAAACCAGATTGCATGGCAAATTGCGGCTAGGCCCGACTTTGCCGTTGTACTAATACAAGGAGTTGGGACCATTGACCCGGCGCGGGATAACACGGTGAAGCTGCCAGTGTCGAGTCCCTCGTTGCAGCCATTCACGCTTTACTACTATCGGTTTCTGTATAGCGGAATCGCGAGCCGCACCGGCCGGTTCAAGACATTGCCTTCGCCGATGCAGAACATCCCGACGCTTCAGCTTGGTTATGTTGTCTGCCAGGATTACGGCAATGGTTTTTATACTGCGCTGGGGCATTTAGCGCAAGAAGAGGTGGATTATGTGGTGCATCTGGGCGACTACATTTACGAGACCATTACCAGCTCGGCATTCCAGAACAATCCGGTTCGTACGGTGCCGCCGTTTCCAAGTGGAAGCACGACAGTTCCACATGATCTAGCGGATTATCGGCATCTATATCGGGTGTATGGGAGCGACCCGAACCAGCAGGCAGTACATGAACGCTTTGCCTACATTCAATTGTGGGATGACCACGAGTTCGCGAACGATTGCCACCAGGATCTTCATCCGGATAACAACACCAGCCCGAACAGTGCAACCACAGAACAGCCGGCCTTGCGGCAGGCTGCTAATCAGGCGTGGGCCGAGTATGGGCTGGCAGATGTTGCCTTCGACCCAAGTAAAGATTGGGAAGACTCGGTGAAGGTGTATCGCAACTTCAGCTTTGGCACGCTGGCTGATCTGATAGTGACAGACCAACGGCTGTATCGAGATGGACCTCCGTGCGGTGATGGCACTACGTTCCAACGATACTTTTCGGCAGGCTGCGCAGCGATGCGCAATCCGGCACGTACCATGTTGGGCGAGGCGCAAAAGGCGTGGTTCTTGAACCAAGTGACAACATCGCAGGCCACTTGGAAGCTCTGGGCCAACGAAGTGATGTTGATGCAATTGAAGGCTGCGGGATTTATCTATGTCGATCTGGACGGATGGGATGGCTATCCGCAAGAGCGCAATCAAATCTTGAAAGCGGTTGCCAATGCTAAGGTTAAGAACTTTGTGGCATTAACGGGCGACTTGCACACCTTCTTAGCGGGCTATCTAAAGACGAATTTCAGCAATCCTTTTGACTCGCCGGTGGGTGTGGAGCTGATGGTGGGCTCGCTGACGTCGGCTAATTTGGCGGAAGAGATTCAGTCCGATGTCCATTTACCAAGTGCGCCGGTGCCGGCTAAAGGCTTTGGTGTGCCTCCGAATCTGCTGGAGCCGTTAGTGCGATTGAACAATCCACATATTCAGTACTGGGATTCGTCAACGCATGGTTATGGGCTGCTGACGATTACGCCGTCGGAGCTGAACTGCGTGTTTAAGGCGGTGACGACAATTCAAGCTCCCACGGCTGAACTGGTGAAGCTAAGAACGTTCACCATTCCGGTGAACGAGGTGAAGATCCTTCAGAGCTGAGAGTCAGCCGAAGAAGTCGCGCACCTTTTCGAAGACACTCTTCTCATGAGGGGTGTTTTCGGTGGGTAGCTGCTCTTTCAACTCTTCGAAGAGGCGGCGCTGCTCGCGAGTGAGCTTCTTGGGAACTTGCACATCGACGTGGACATAGAGGTCGCCACGGACGCGGGTGCTGTTCAGATGCGGAACGCCCAGAGCACGCATCTTAAAGTTGGCTCCGGACTGCGTTCCTTCCGGGATGCGAACAGTCTGGGGACCGTCGAAGGTTTCCACTTCGATTTCATCGCCGAGCGCGGCTTGCGCAATGTTAATGGGCAGGGTGCAGTGAAGGTCGTACTCACGGCGTTCGAAAACGGCGTGTTCGGTGACTTTCACCACAACATAGAGGTCACCGGGCTGGCTGCCGGGAGGTCCGGGATTACCTTCGCCCGTAAGGCGAAGCCGTGTGCCGTTGTCGACACCGGCCGGGATATTGACCTTCAGTTTCTTCTCGGTGCGGCTGAACCCTTCGCCGCGGCATTGCGAACAGGCCTGGCGAATCACTTTGCCACGACCGCCGCAGGTGGGGCACGTTTTCCGGATAGAAAGAAAGCTCTGCTGATAAAGAACTTCGCCGCGTCCATTGCAGGTCTGACAGGTGACCAGACCGCCTTCCGGCTCGGCTCCAGTGCCCGAGCACTTGGTGCAAGCTTCCATGCGCGGGATCTGCAGGTCGGCAGAGAGCCCCTTCATGGTGTCTTCGAAGCCGATTTCCAGGTCGTAACGAATATCCTCGCCACGCTGAACACGCTGACGACGGCCACGTCCACCGCCGTTGCCAAAGACGTCGCCAAATCCAAACAGATCGCCTAAGATATCGCCGAAATCTTGGAACGTTCCGTCGTCGAAGCCGCCCGGCGCACCACCACCAGCTCCACTGACACCCTGATGACCGAAGCGGTCATAGGCAGCGCGCTTTTGCGAATCGCTGAGGACGGCGTACGCTTCGGCTGCTTCCTTGAACTTTTCCTCGGCGTCGGCGTTCCCCGGATTACGATCTGGGTGATATTGAAGGGCCAGCTTGCGGTAAGAGGATTTCAGTGTTCCCTCATCGCAATCGCGACTGACACTGAGAACCTCGTAGTAATCTCGCTTCAGAACAGCCATGCTGCCCCTACGGATTCACCGCCACCTTCACCATGGCCGGACGGACCAGGCGGCCCTTGAAGTTGAAGCCTTTCTGGTACTCGTCAAGGATGGTCTGGTCGGGATGGTCTTTGGTGTCAACCATCTCAACTGCGTGATGGATGTGCGGGTTAAAGGTGGTAACGTCGCTGCTGAAAGGCTCAAGGCCGAGCTTGCGTAGGGACTCGTAGAGGCGGTTGTAGATCAGTTCCATACCGCGGGAGTACTCATCATCAGCACTCTTGGCCTTCAAGGCGCGTTCGAAATCGTCCAGCACCGGGAGCAGTGCTTTGACTGCGTCCATAGCAGCAAACTCAAAGATGTCGCTGCGCTCGCGCTCTGTGCGGCGGCGAAAGTTTTCAAACTCAGCTTGACGCCGCTGGAGCAGGTCTTGCAGTTCAGCTTTATCGTGGAGCAGCTTCTCGCGGTCACTCGAGGCGTCGGAGAGGTCCGGTCGCGCCGCCGCCTCTGGCTCTACCACTTCCGCCTGACGCCCATCGCGCCCACGTTCGTCTTCCGTAGTCACACCGTTGCTCAAATTTACCGTGTCCATTTACTGCACCGAATTATTGGGAAGGACGAGAGGATTCCCGCCCGCTTTTAGGGTAACAGAGAAACAGAGTTTTGACCAAACGGGCGAGTTAAATGGGAGGAGGTACGTAGGCCGTCCAAGCTCAAATCACTGATAAAATTCAGCAACGGAGGAAGACATGGCAGCAACCCCATTAACCTACGATCAATTCCGTGAACAGTACGGCAGCGACTGTCCGTATGAGTTCTGGTACGGAGAGGCAGCTCCTAAGGGTATGCCCACGTGGGTGCACGGTTTGCTGCAGCAGATTGTTATGGGCCTGCTTAGAGAACATGGCTTCATCGCTGGATCCGGAGTGGAACTCCAAATAGACCCGGCTGCCCGTCCTAAGCCTGATGTGCTTGCCACTAAGACAAAGCTGGCGCCTGGACCCCACCCAACGGAAGCGATGGACGTTGTCATAGAAATTCTTTCCGAGGATGACGCGTACGTCAAAGTTCAAGAGAAGTGCCGAAGTTATCAAGCGTGGGGATTTCGTCACATCTGTCTTGTGGTATCGAATGACCGATCTGTATTGGAGTGGAGGGACGGCGCCTCTGTTCCCGGTAAACGAGTTTGTCGGCATTTCGTCCCATCGAATCTGGAAAGCGCTCGACGAACAATATCTCGAGTAGCTGTTTTGTTTGACAAGGGCTCTGGTCTTTTCACGGTATAGGGAGCCGAGGCACTTCAGACTAGCTGAGTTTATTTGAACTACACGTAAATATTCGGGTGTCTGCAGAACAATTTAAGTTATTTTATTGGTGACGCAGCGCCGTGACTGGCGAAATACTTGCCGCACGCAACGCCGGTTGTAGCAGCGCGATTAGAGCTGATGCAAAGAGCACCATGCTAACGCCTGCGATGGTGAGAAAATCGTTGGCCTTCACTCCGTAAAGCAAGGCTGCGATAGCGTGCGCGCCTACTAACGCGGATCCTATGCCGAGTACCAGACCAGCGCCAACGAGCATCAAGCCCTCCCTTAAGATAATGGCGATAATCGAGCGCTTCTGCGCCCCTAATGCCATGCGGATTCCAATCTCAGCGGTTCTGCGGACAACACTGAACTGCGTCACTCCATAGACGCCGATAGTGCCAAGTACGAGCGATATAAGCGCAAATACTCCGGCAAGCATTGCAAAGAGTCGCTCCTGTGTAAGCGAAACTGCAACCTGTTGATCTTGTGTTCGCATACTCGTGATGGGTAAGTCGCGATCAAAGGCTTTCATGGCGGCTCGCACGGCCAGCATTGCGCTTTCTGGCTTCATGAAGGTGCGGACGTAGATCGTCTCACCACCCCAGAATTTCAGTTGGGAAAATGGATAATACACGGCGGGCGGGTTTTCTTCGCGCAAATCACCCAATCGTGAATTGCCAGAAATGCCGACTATTTCCGTATCGCCGTTGAAGTGCTGTCCTATTGGATCTTCGTCTCCGAAAGCGAGTCGCGCTAGCCGCTCATTGATCACCGCTACTGGTCGCGTGGACTTTGTATCGCTGGGGAGAATGGCACGGCCTCGTAGCATGGCTATTCCGGCCGTTTCGAAGAAGCCGGGATCGATGGTATTGCTGCCAACCTTCCATTTTTTGGCATCCACGCGACGTTGAAAATCGGAGCTGAACCGGTCACCCGATGCGACCGCATCACGCGCTATCGAAGCATCGCGTATTCCCGGTTGTTGTTTAATGCGCTCGATAAGTCTTCGCTGAGCAAGCGCCCGTTGCTCATCTGGATATCGCTTTTCAGAAAAGTTTGTCGCTACCAGGAGCAAGTGCTCTGAATCAACGCCAAGCTTTACTGATGACAAGCCAGCGAGAGTTCGGGTAAATAGCCCACCAGCCAGTAAGAGCGATGAGGCCAAAGCTACTTGAACCAGCACTAATGCCGTACGCAGGAGTATCGCTTTGGACGCGCCCGGCGTCACTCGGGAGTTCTGCTGCGTATCGGGGCGTACCGCGGAGCTCTGCCAGGCTGGCGCTAAACCGAACAGTATCGACGTCGCGACCGCAAGGGCCCCAGCAAATACGGCGACCTGCCAGTCGAAGGTTGTGGGCAATAAACCTGCAATCAGCGCCGGCATCCATCGATGCAGCAAGTAGGCCGTCAGCAATCCTGCGGAAGCCCCTAGGGTCGCCAGCAGACTCCCTTCAACCAACATTTGCCGGAAGATGCGCGCACGACCTGCTCCCAGAGCCAGGCGGACTGCCATCTCTCTTTGCCGCGCTGTGCCCCGCGCCAGTAGTAGATTCGCGATGTTTGCGCAGGCTAATAACAGAACCAAGCCCGAAAGAGCCCATAAGATGAGCGTTGGTTGAGCTAGCTTCCGGCGAAGTTCGTCCTCGCCACGGCTGCCCGGCTGCACCCACAGCTGAATCCGTCTCAACTCTTCCAGCTTGCGCCCATGCAGAGTCTCGGCCGCTGTTCTCTTCAGAACCGCATTCAGATCTGCCTGCAGGCGTCCGTCAGAAACATCGGGCCGCTTGCGGCAAAGTAGCCGCAGCCACCAGCAACCTTCATTCTCCAAATGGCTGCTGTCGAAAGCCGGGTCAACAGCAGGCTGAAGAGTTAACGGCATTGTTACCGACGGGCTCGCGTCCATCTGCGCTCCCCGAAACTGTGGACCGGTGATTCCGACGATTGTCACCGGCACGCTACTCACTCGGACGATACTGCCAATTGCCACCGGGGACCGGCCAAAATTCTTCGACCAGAAAGCGTCGCTGATCACCCCTACTGCCGATGCGCTATGCGCCATGTCGGACTGCCGTAGAGGACGTCCGAGCGCGACTCCCACGCCGAGTACATCGAAGTAGTTTCCGCTTACCAACTGCGTACCGGCCATCTCTGAGCTACCGCTGCCCACGGACATCGGCAGTTCATGAACGTCGTTCATGGCGGCCAGACCTCCAAAAAAGATTGCGCTTTTCGGCCAGACGCCGGTAGGCTGCATAGGAAAAGGAACTCGATCTGTAGTTGCCGCTTGCCGTTGTTGTGGAGTTTCCCCACAAGAAAGGCACGGGCTGGTCTCGCCCTGGAAACTCCCAAGCGAACAGCCGCAACTCCTCGGGATGCTTTACCTTAAGTGAATCGAAGATGACCGTCTTGGCTACGGAGAACATCGCAGTGTTCGCACCGATGCCGAGCTCCAGCGAAACCACGGCTGTTGCAGTGAGCACGCGATCGCGGCGCAGCATTCGGATTCCGTAACGCAGGTCCGCGGCCAGCTCCTCCCACAGTCGCAACCCAAGCGCCTGTCGGCAATCTTCCCTGTGAAACTGCTGAGAACCGAACTCCCGACGCGCACGGGCATCGGCTTCTTGTTCTGACATTCCACTTTTCACCAGATCACGCCGGTAGCAATCGAGATGGAACTGCATCTCGTCTCCGATCTCGGCGTTCAGACTCTTGAGTCGCTTGAGCGTTTTGAAGAATGATTGTACTAGTGAAGACACGTTCATATCTGCTCCGGTGTGGTGGCGAGAATGGCTGTGACTACGTCTTTCATTTGGTTCCATGCCGCTACTTCCTGCCCTAATCGCTTACGCCCGGCAGCCGTTAGCGTGTAGAACTTCGCCTTACGGTTGTTCTCAGATTCGCCCCACTTGCTATCGATCCATCCCTGGCGCTCCAGCCGATACAGTGCCGGGTAGAGCGATCCTTGCTGGATGTCGAGACGATCGCCCGATATCTGGTTGATGCGCAGCAGCACTCCATAGCCATGCTGCGGCTTTAGAGAGACAGCTTTCAAAATCAGCATGTCGAGCGTTCCTTGCAGCAGATCTACGGGTTTAGGCATGTCTCTCCTATTTCTTCTAGAAGAGTAGATGGCTTTCTATGCTCGTCTAGGAAAGACTGCCAGCCTCTGACTGTTTCGCCCCGCGATGGCCCAGCGTAGATTTTTAGGTACATGCCGGGCAAGATAGCGCGCAGCTTGGAGACCGGTGAGTTCTGTGGCGCCGAACAGCGCTAGATCAAGTTCAAGCTTTGCCGTGTCTGCTCTGATGGGGAATGTATCAGCCGTAAGGTTTACTGCTCA
>CALMAV010000047.1:0-11957 GCA_937859895.1 uncultured Bryobacterales bacterium
TTTCTCGTAAGCCAGCGCAGTATTCAGAGCAATACGCCGGTCACCTGGAAGCAGTTGGTCAGCGGCCTTGTATTCAGCAAGCGCCTGGTCAAACAGATTTAACTTGACGAGAACGACCCCAAGGTTCACGTGAGTGGCAACATCGTTGGGGACGACCTTCAGAAGCTCACGATAAGCATTCGCTGCCCCGCGGTAATCTCCCGCCTGCTGCAGTGCAGTGGCACGTTGAGCCAACACGGCGGGATCGGTTTCGGCGTTACCCTGACCTGCATGCAGCCGTGCCGCAAAGAGAAACGCCAGGGCCCACCTATTCAGGGTACGGCGCATTGGCCCTCACAATACGAATCTGGTGATCAGTGAAGCTGTGGTGAGCATCCGGAACTTCTACCTTTGGCATGTGACAACCGCTGCAACCGGTTGCGGCCACTTTGCAGGCATGCGCACTTGGCTTTCCCCCGGCATGACAGGCCTGGCATTGGCGATCGTAAGCAGCTGCATCGTGGCTCAAAGGCTGGTGCGGATCATGGCAAGCGGTGCAGGCAATGCGACGGTCATCCACGTCATAGCATTTACTGTTCGTCAAACGATAAGGTTGGAACCGCACATTCAGCACGCCCAGCCCAGGAGATGAGGCAATCTGGTCCCAAGTGCGGTGGCAACCGCCACAGAAATTCGACTGGCCCTCCGTACTGAGTGAATGCAGAGAATTCAGATGAGCCTGGGCAGCATTGCCACTCTGCAGACCCGCCAAATGATTGCCTGTCTCCCCATGGCAGCGTTCGCATTGAACGCCCGGAGTCATATGCAGCAAATCAGGATTGCGGCCCTGAGCAGCATGGGTCGCATGACAGCTGAAGCATTGGACCTGGTCATCCTTTGACATGCGCAGGCCCGCGGCTTCAGTAAGATCTTTCGGATTGCTGTTCCGCGCGCCCATTGTGAAATCAAGACCATCCAACGCCCGGTAAAAACTCACTCGGCTCTGGTAAAGCTGGCCGCCCCAGGAGTAGACATACGTCTGGCCAAGGGAACCTGCGCCAAATGACCAGAGCAGTGGCGTGCTGATGGTTTGCCCGCCGTCGGTAACCGTATAAATGCTCTCGTTGCCATGTCGTTCGATCCGGTAGCTAAAGGCACCGCTTTTAAAGGCAAGCGAGCGGTGGCTTTGAAGAAGTGCTCCGCTGCTGGCCGGTTCCAGAGCTTGTGCCATGGCGCTCGCAGGGTGAGGTTTAGCCTGAGCTGGGTGGCAGTTGGCACACTCACGCAGGGCTGGCCCAAATGCAGCAGCAGGGAGCGACGCTAATAGGGCAAAGACTACTGCTGTCATTGCACTGGCTTTGCTGCGACCTCGTTGGTGGCCTGCCTTGCGGCATTCAACTTGGCAACTAGTGCGCGTTCACGCTCTCCGTCGGCTTTACGCTTCTCCCGGAAGTATACGGTTGCGAGTGACACGTGCGCTTCTAGAAACTGCGGTGACTCAGCCAGTATCTCTTCCAGTTCCTGTTGAGCGTGCTGGAGGTTGCCATTCGCAAGTTCAATGGTCGCTATCTGGTAGCGAACGCCAAAGTCGCCTGGCCGAATTTGGAGAGCATGCTGCAGATAAGCCAAAGCGCGTTCGTTTTCCTGGTCCTGCTTCAATAGGACGCCCATGCGCAGATTGGAATCAAAGTTATTCGGGTCCATCGAGAGTTCCTGCTCGAAGGCTCTGCGAGCTCCTGCCTGGTCGCCCGTCAACAGCAGAGCCTGCCCATAGTAGGAGTAGAGATCAGGCAGCTTGGGATTTAGTTCCACCGCTTTCTGCAGATCGGCCAAAGCCCCAGAGAAGTCACTGACCATGAACTTGGTCGTACCCATCAGGAGGCGAGCCTCGGCTGAGTCTCCGTTCTTCAAGATTCGGTCGATCATCAGTTGACCTTGCGCGCTGTCGCCGTTGCGGATCAGGGCGGTACCGAGAAGATAGATGTATGCTCGATTGTCGGGGTCGGCACGCTGCAAGGGCGTAAGCAGTGCAACAACCTCCGCATTACGGCCCAGTCGCAAGTCACAATCGGCCAGCAATAGAGCTGCCTGCACGTTGCCCGGAGCTGCTGATCGAACCTGCTTTAGCTCACCAATAGCTGATGAAATGTCAGCGCTCTTGTAATACGCCAGTGCAAGATTGAGACGCACCTGAGGATCCGCCTTAAGTTTCAGCGCAGACTGATACTGCCGAATCGCCTCCGCATAATTACCCTCGGCGGCCAGGGTAGCTCCTAAGTTCGAACGGAGTTCCGGAATGTTCGGATAACTCTTTACCAACTGCTGATAAAGACCTGCCGCCTCTTCGAGTCGTCCATTCTTTTGAGCTTCTATGGCCTGCTTGAAGATAGCTTGAGGATCAGAAGGCGCCTGTGCATAGAGGCATGCACAAGCGCACAGGATAACAAGACTGCGGTACATCCGTTCCGAACGATTATATGAGACTTCCTCTAGAAGTAGAACTTCACAGCTAGAAGAATAATCCTTTGTCCTTGTTTGAAATCGGTGTAGCCGAATCGGCTGTTAGTTTGACTGATGGCCCCACCCGGTGTTGCCTGAGTGAATTGCAGAGTCAGGTTGTTGCTATTCGGGTAAGAGTACAGCGGATGATTCAAGAAGTTGAACGCCTGAACCCGAAATTGAAGTTTACGAGTTTCTGAAAATTCAAAGTTCTTGAAGATACCCAGATCAGAGTTAAAGTATGTCGGGCCGTAGAAAGCGGGCAGAATGGTTGGGCCATTTTGCCCAATGCTGGTTGGAACCGAGAAGCAATTTCCATTTAGGAACTGGTGCGGTGCCAAGTTCTTAGTGGGGTCACAAGTCAGTATCGGCTGCAGCTGGATTGCGTTGGTTCCGAGAACCGATTGATTGTTGATAGCAATGCCCGTGCTTCCGTCTGAGTTGGTGACATTCTGAGTTCCAGGCAGAATTGCTCCGTTCAACTGCATGCCGAAATTGTAACCACTATTCGCACTTAAGTTGGCGCCGCTCTGAAGCTGTGTGACACCCGAAATCTGCCAGCCGTTTACTACCGCTTTTGCAATCGCATTGTCCCGCACCGGACTTGGAAGATTGTAGGAATAAGCAGCATTGAAGAGCTGCTTGCGGTTACCAGGCTGAACCCCGTAGTTGTTTCTCAAGTTGAACGGATCAAGCGTGGCAGCAAGGGCTCCCAAAGTGTTGCCACTGCCAACAATGCCGAGTGCCTTGCCGTACGTGTAATTGAACTGGATGCTGGCATTACTGGCCTGATGGGCAAAGGTAATCTGCAGTGAGTTGTAGTTCGCGTAAAGATTATTCGTGGCTTGGTTCAGGTCGCCATAGCCACGAAAGGGCCGGAAATTATCAGCCGTTGCTGTGGCCGGATTAGTCGCAGCGAACAATGCTCCCGGCTGCACCAGATTGAGGTTGCTGCCATAGCCGCCGGTGCTCTGCAGATTTGAGCTTTGGTTGCCTACATAAGCAACCTCAAGCAAACCACGCCAGGGTAATTTCTGTGACACCGTGAAGCTGTAACTGTCAGTGCGAGGCTGAGTATTATCCCTGCGATCAACCGCTGAAGGGGCAGACGGTTCAGCTTGTACAGGGATGGTATTGAGTTGACTGGCCAGTAACTGCTTATTACCGATACTGTTTGGTGTCAGCGTAATGCCTTCGGAACCAGCTGATGTATCAAGCCCGCTTGTAAACTGCCCGGAGTGGTAGTAGAACCGGCCCCAACCTCCACGAAGAACGGTATTCCCTTTTCCAAAAACATCGTAAGCTAAACCAAATCGGGGCTGCCAAAAAAGAGCTCGAGTGGGAAATCCGCCCGTTGGCACAGATGCATCACGACCGTGCCATTGGAAACCACAAAAGGTTGGAGCTGCCGCACAGGCACCGTTATTAGCGCCGTTATACTGGGTCGGATCAAAAATGGAATAGCCATATCCTAGGCGGTCAACCCAGGGCGTGAAGTGTGTGAAGCGTAGACCTGCCTCAACGGTCAACTTTGTATTTACTTTCCAGGAGTCCTGCGCAAAGCCTTCCCAGGTGTTGAAAGAGATATCGTTTAACCGGTTGAAGTTCTGCTCCTGATATTGGGACATATTGCCCGCAAGTTCATCTGCGTAGGCGTTTCCGTAGGTGAAGCTTGTGTTGGCTGATGGTACAAACTGCATGAATCCATTGGTAAAGTTGTTTGCCGGCTGGGCATTGCGAATCCACTCATAGAAGAAACCAGCTCTGACCGTGTTTGTACCCCACACTTTGGTGACGGTGTCGCTGACGCTTGGCATGTACTTGTTGGCATATAAGCCAGAGGATGGACCGCCGGCCTCGAACCCACCGGGGTTAAAGACTAAAGCTGCTTCGTTCGGGCCATAAGCTCCAAAGGCGGGTATCTGCGCAACCTTGTTGTTGAACAGCGTTGGATCCTTGAAACCAACTACATTACGATCCACCTTCTTAGGATCAGCAAATACGTTTGGGAAGCCGACAAAAGTATAGGCGAATACCGTTTCATTGGTCATGGTCGGGCTGAACACATGGGTGATAGTGCCCGTTACCGAATCCGACTTGTTCTTGCCGATCACGGCCGACGGATACGGCACCTGATCTCCGTTGCGCCACCATAGGCCGACAGGAAATTGCTGCTGTTCGCGCTGCAGGTTATAACGAACAAACACTTTGGTGTTGTCGCTCACGCTGTAGTCGCCGCGAACTGTCCATTGATAGTTGTTCTGATTGAAAATTTCAGTTTGAACGTAGTTATAGCCACCTGTAACATTCGGATCAGCATTTGGTGCCGGATATAATTTCATCAACGCCTGCATGTTCGGGTCGATCAGATTAGCAGGCATGATTCCGCCCGCCCAAGGAGCAGTAATTGCTCCAGGAGCTTTACCCGAAGCGGTACGCGTTCCGAGTTTGGCCAACTCTGAAGGGGAAAAGTTGCCGTTGATCATGCCGGCAGTAGGCACGGTTGCGGTCAGCGCACCCGTATCTAAAACCTGGTAGAAGTATTCGTAACCGGTAAAGAAGAACAGCTTATTGCGGCCGCGGTTGAAGTGCGTCCAGGGCAGAAGCACTGGACCGCCAAAAGTGCCGCCCGGATAGTAATATTTGTTCTGGGGCTGCTTCAGGCCAATTGAGTTCGCGTATGCGTCATTAGAGTTCAACACGTAGTTCCGGGCAGAGAAGAAGGCGCTTCCATGAAAGGTTGAGCCACCAGCACGTGTAACTGATGTAATCAGCATTGGACCTTTCTGGTTTTCAGCGCTGAAATTAGAAGCAAGAACACGAAACTCCTGCAAAAAATCCGAGTTGGGATTGACCGGCGTATCGCAGTTACATCCTGGGTCAGAGACATGGGCTCCGTCAGCAACAATGTCGAGTGTATTTCCGGGAAGTCCGTTGTAAGAAAAGTTATTGTTCAGTGGACTCTGGCTGCCGGAGTCGCCATTCGCGTTAATCCCAATCGTCTGGCCGCTGTAACTTGACTTGTTTGAGACGCCATTTTGAACTCCGAAGCCAGGCAGAATCTTAATGTACTCAGCCGCATTGCTACCAACCTGGACATAGTTCTGTAGCTGTTTGGCTGTAAGCACACTTGATTTCTCACCTGAGTCCACTGGCGCAATCAGGTCAGCGGTTCCACTTACTTCAACCGTCTGGTTGGTGCTGCCCACCTGCAGGGAGGTATTCACATTGCGCTTCTCACCACCGCCTAGTGCAACACCATTGACTTTGGAGGATTCAAACCCCGGCGCCTGGAACACCACGTCGTAGCTGCCTGCTGCAACTGAGGCGAACGTATAGTAGCCCTGGCCGTCTGTGGTGGTGGTTCGCTCCGTGCCTGATTCGGCATTTCTCAAGACCACTTTCACATTGGATACCGTGGCCCCGGAAGCATCGTTAACCAACCCGGTTAGGGTGGCGAAGATGGCCTGAGCCGAAACAGTAATGCCTGCAGCAACAACGCACAACAGGAAAAGTAGGGCGCGCAAGGTACGCGCCTGGTATGACGGCTTCAACATGGAACTCCCCTATCAGCCTTTCTGCCTCAGCGCCTTCGAGGGCTGAGTAGTGAAAACCTAGTAGGAATAATATACAGGAGCGTTGTTAAAGGTTTCAACCACTTAGTTAGTTCTGCGAGCAAAGAACTCGCCGAGGACTCAAGATCCCGACTTAATGTCTCGCCTAGGCCGTTAACGGTAGAGGGGGGAACCTACAAAGCAACGTAGACGGGGGCGTGAATCCCCCCTGGGTTCAACCTGGTCCTGGATGTTCAGAAGTTGATTCGACGGGCTAAAAGAAGCCGATCAGATAAGTTAGAAGTCCTTGCTCATTGAAACGACCGTAGGTGTGAGCGGTTGCGAACTCTGAGCCATCTTTCTTGTACATCGTCCACTCCGATAAGAACTGGCCGTGGTGAGCGAGAAGCTTGTTGCTCCTGAAGGACGCTCCCGGACTTTGTCTTTGGAACTGCTCGACGTGCTCAAGCAGACTAACGAAGCCCTGGCCGCCCCCCTTCGGGTTAGTGAATACGACGTCATCGGTCACGCTCTGCCTTAGCAAGCGCTCGCGCTTATCCGCCGCGATATCGCTAAAGGCGTCCAAATAAAAGTTATATGTCTGTTGAAGAATTTCGTTGTTCATATGTGATCTTTTCCCTTACTAAAGGTCACCGAAGGAGCGTAATGCAGCCCGTGCAACGGGCTCGCCCCATTCTGGTACAAAATGGTCTGCTTCTGTGACAACCAGCGGTTCCGGACAACCTCGAATCTGGCTTCGCAGAGCGTGCATCGTTTCCGAGTCAGGCGCCTTTGCTCCCATCGCCATAAAGGACTGGCCTGACCACCCTTCTCTCCAGAACCTGAGAGCCGCCTCGGCTTCGGCGACTCCTTCCATGCCGGGTTCAACCATGGCCAGGTCCGGGAACCTTCGAGCGCCGGCCTTAAAGCGCCCATCGGGAAAGGGAGCATCGTAGGCAGCCGTTTCTTGATCTGTGAGCTGTGGCGTTATGTGGCGAATTAGCTGTCCGACCGGCAAATCTGGCATCTTGCGGACCAGTGATCTCCACTCATAAAAATGTGGACCGAGTGGCTTGCCGACGGGAAGAACGGTGTTCATCACAAACAGTCTGACCAATCTGGAACGGAAGCCAGGATCGACCGGTAAAGTGAGTCCCAGCGTCCCTCCCCAATCTTGGACGACTAGGGTGATATTGCGAATAGCGATGTGCTCAACAAAACGTAGCAGAAACTCTCGATGGAAGTGGAAGGTATAGGTAGAGTCTTCAACGGGCTTGTCGGAACGACCGAAACCGAAGAAGTCGGGTGCAATTACCCGCGCACCACTTTCCAGCATCACAGGAATCATCTTGCGAAGAGATAGCTCCATGTCGGTTCGCCATGCAGACATAAGAAGGTACGTTCGGCGTCCTTCGGCCCCAAATCCAAGTAGTGAGCTCTCAGTCCTTCATATCCGGGCAAGGAATCAACGTAATGAGGCTCATACTGATAACCAGGTAGTCCTTTAAAGCGCGCCTCGGGAGTTCGTAGAGCTTCTGTTGGCTTCATAAATCCTCCTTACTTTACTTTGACTGCGGCGAAGGGTGGGCAGGCTTCATCTTCAATCTGTCAGCCACTTGGTTGTTTGCAGTTCGCCAGCTTCCACGAAGACCCAGCTAAGACGCAAAGACGCATTTCGCTGGTTAAATTGATTGTTGAGGCCCAGTGGTCGGCAGCGCACCTCCCGCCAATGTTCTGCCGTAGTGATTAGTGTAGCGTCTGGTCAGGCAGTCCCGCTGGCTGGAGCTATCTTTCTTAAGGCGGGCATCCGCAGTTAGACGGGTAGCTGCGAACTTTTGGATTTTGGGACAATACGGATGTTCGGTTTAGCTAATTGACTACCGTTTATTAGTTGCCGGCCACTTACAAAGAAAAATGTCACAACGCGAATTTCAAACAGAAGTCAGTCAGCTGTTGCAGCTGATCATCCACTCGCTCTACTCTCACCAGGAAATTTTTCTGCGCGAGTTGGTTTCCAACTCATCTGACGCTCTCGACAAGCTCAAGTATCTGACGCTTACCGAAGAGCCTTACAAGTCACTTGCCTTTGACCCAAGGATTGATTTGGAACTGAACGAAGAAGCAAAGACTCTCACCGTCAGCGACACGGGCATCGGCATGAACGAAGAGGATCTGGTGAGCCATCTGGGCACGATTGCTCGCTCCGGCACCAAGAACTTTCTTTCTAATCTGTCTGGTGATGCCAAACGCGATTCAAACTTGATCGGGCAATTCGGCGTCGGGTTCTACAGTGCATTCATGGTGGCCGACCGGGTGGAAGTCGTCTCCAAAAAAGCCGGCGAGGAGCAAGCCTGGCGCTGGGTGAGTGATGGCAAAACCGGCTTTGAAATTGACAAGGCTGAACGCCCCCAGCAAGGCACTACTGTTACGCTGCACCTCAACGAAGAAGGCAAGCAATACGGGCAGAGCTGGAAAGTTCGTGAGGTCATTAAGAAGTACTCGAACCACATTGCTTTTCCGATCTACTTAACGGCGGATGAAAGCGAGTGGGATGAGACCGAGAAGAAGTCGGTCAAGCAACGCAAGACCGAGCAGATCAATTCTGCGAGTGCGCTCTGGAAGCGTTCCAAGAGCGAACTGAAAGACGAAGATTATAAGGAACTCTATAAGACCATTTCCGGCGATTGGGAAGATCCGCTCTTCTGGTTCCACACTAAAGCTGAAGGAACGATGGAGTACACCACTCTCTTTTTCGTTCCATCGAAAGGACCGCTTGATCTCTACCAGGCCGATTACAAGCCCGGTGTGAAGCTGTATGTGAAGCGCGTCTTCATTACAGATGACGCGAAAGAGCTGCTCCCGACGTACTTACGGTTTCTGCGCGGCATCATTGATAGCGAAGATCTACCGCTGAATGTTAGCCGGGAGATCCTGCAGCAGAATCGCGTGCTGAGTCAGATCCGATCGGCAAGCGTTAAGAAGGTACTCTCCGAGCTCAAGACAATCGCAGAGAACAAGCCGGAGCAGTACGTCCAATTTATTGAACAATATAACCGACCGCTAAAGGAAGGCTTGTACAGCGACTTTGGCAATCGGGATGCCTTGTTTGATCTGATCCGGGTAAAGACAACCAAATCCGAAAATTGGACAAGTCTTGCCGAAGTGAAGAGCCGTATGAAGGAAGGCCAGAAAGGTATCTACTACATTACTGGCGGTCCGGCAGACCAGCTTCGTACTTCGCCACTTCTGGAAATTTACAAGAAGAAGGACATCGAAGTACTCATCCTGAGCGACGAAATTGATGAGATCATCTTTAGCGCTGTAGATAAGTACGGCGACCTAGAGCTAAAGGCTGTTAATAAGAGCTCTGCGGGCGAAGATCTGAAAGATGAGAGCGACCAGGACAAAAGTGAAGACCTGAAGCCGCTACTTCAAAAGCTGAAGAGCATTCTCGGGGATCAGGTGAAAGACGTGAAAGCATCCATGCGTCTGGCTGACAGCCCGTCGTGCATTGTGTCGGATGAGGATGAGCCTTCGATGAAGATGCAGCAGATGATGCGGGCGATGGGCCAGGACCATATGCCAACGCCGAAGCCAACGCTTGAGGTCAATCCGGACCACGAGATCGTGAAGAAGCTTCTCGGATCCACCGACGAGAAGTTAATTGATGATTCAGCCTGGCTCCTACTGGATCAAGCTCTGCTGATTGAAGGCTTGCCGCTGGAGAATTCGGGCGCCTTTGTGCAGCGGTTAAATCGCGTCCTAAGCCGCGCAGTCTGAGAACGACTGCGCGACTCCCAGACGAAAATTTCAGCCCAGCCACTGCGGATTGCGGATGGTTCCGTCGAAGATGGGACTTACTTTGAACTGTTCGTACTTGCCGCCTTGAGCCGCGTCCCGGGTTTTCTGGAGAAGTGCAGTTAACTCGGGCTCGGTAAAGGGCTTGAAGGTCCGCGCCGCCTCAAAAGCCTGATCGAGGATTTTCATGCTGTCGCAACCGGTAATCACAACAGAGGTGGGCAGGTTTAGAGCGTAGTGGAGGCACTCGATTGCGCTTACCGTGTTGCTCTTCAGCACTGCACCACCACCCATTGTTTTCATTGCGAGCACAGCAATTCCTTGCCGGCCCAGCTCGGGAACAACCTTAGTGGCAAAGCTACGGAAGTGCGCATCCATCGGGTTCAGAGGCATTTGGCAGGCATCAAAGTGGAAATGATGTTCTTGCGCCACCTCTAGCATGCGCAAATGAACAATCGGATCTTTGTGACCGGTAAAGCCGATGTAACGGACTTTGCCGGCCTGCTTTGCAGCCGAAACTGCCTCGAGCGCACCGCCTTCCGCAAAGAACCTGTCAGGGTCGTCTATGCGGATGTTCTCGTGATATTGAATCAGATCGATGTGATCAGTCTGCAATCGCCGCAGCGACTCGTCAATCTGCTGGGCGGCAGCCTGCTTGGTCCGCCCATCGAACTTCGTCATCAAGAACGCTTTCTGGCGGTAGCCGTCGCGAAGCGCCTTGCCCATGCGGAGTTCGCACTCGCCATCGCCGTAATCCCAGCAGTTATCCAGGAAATTCATGCCACGGTCCAGGGCAGAGCGGACAATCTGGATGCCTTCGCTCTCGCTCGGTTTACCAATGTGGGAACCACCTAGGCCAATAGCCGACACTCGCTCGCCGGTATTGCCCAGCTTGCGATAAGTCATCCCACTTGAACTTGCAGGTTCTGGCGTCTGCCCGCCAGCAAAGGAAGCAAGTCCAGCGGCAGTAGCGATCACATTCAGCGCTTGTCGTCGATCCATACCTCATAGCGTATGCCAACGGTCAAGAAACTGGTTTACAGTACTTTGTCAAGCAATAAGTCACCAGACAATTTGAAGTCCCTTGTAAAGCCTAAACTGCTCATCTTTGGAGACAACAGGCAAATCGTCGCTGAGCGCGGTCGCAATGATCAAACGATCAAACGGATCCTTATGATGCATGGGCAGCCCGAATAGCTGATCGGCATGCCTGCTTCTAATCGGATACCAATTGAGGTCAGCGTTACGGCAAACAAGCAAGAGTTCCTCACGGCTCAGCTCAAGCTTTCCAAGTTGATTCTTGATCGCCACCTCAACTTGCGAGGCAACACTGACCAGCAACTCGGACTCCGGGTTCTCTACAATATGACGCACCTTGTCCGGCAATGCGTCAAAACCACCACGGATTCCAAGACTTACAACAACGTGCGTATCCAGCAAGAATCTTCGGCCATTAGACATCGCCACGGAGCCAAGCGTCAAGATCTTCCTGTGGACGTGCCCAGTCTTCATCAATCACAACCTTCTTGTCGCCAAGAACGCCAAATACTCGCTTCTTGATTGGATCCTCTGTCTTGCGCACAATCTCGACAACTGGAATGCCACGTTTTGTTATAGTGACGCTCATCCCAGCTTCCGCTTGCTTGATGAGCTCAGGTAACTTGTTCTTGGCCTCTGCTACCGTATAAACCATGCTTTCTAGTATAGCCATCTTCATGGCTATAAGACGTCTAACCTAATCCTGACCATCCTTCGATTGCTTAGTCTCGGTTCCGATACCGGTGCATCATAAGTAGCAGTGCCAGTTGAACCTGAACGCATCCGCCAACTGAACGAAGCGGCTGAAAAGCTAGACGCCCAATACGTTTTGTACTGGGCGCAGATGAACCGCCGTGTCGATGCCAACCACGGCTTGCTTTACACTGTCGAGATCGCAAACCGGCTGAACCTGCCTGTTTTGGTCTACGAGGGACTGACGTGTTCTTACCGCTATGCAAATGACCGGTTGCACACGTTCGTTTTGCAGGCCGTTCCGGAGACAGCGCGCCGTTTGAAACAGGCGGGTATCGGATATGTGTTTTATCTTCGGCGCAAGACTGATTCGCCCAACAACACCTTTTATCAGCT
>CALMAV010000047.1:11967-14106 GCA_937859895.1 uncultured Bryobacterales bacterium
ATCAGCTGGCCAACACCGCGGCCGCGGTAGTGACAGACGACTACCCGACCTTTATTGCGCGCGATCACAATCGAAGCGTGCCGGGTAAGCTCGACATCCCGTATTACGTAGTGGATTCCAGCTGCGTCGTTCCAATGCGGCAAATTGAGAAGCGCCAGTTTGCGGCTTACACCATCCGCCCTCGCATCCAGAAACTGCTTCCCAAGTTCTTCAAGGCGCCGGATCTGTTATTGGTGAACAGAGCTTTTGAAGGAGCTATACCGGACTTTCACGTTGAAGTGACAGATTCGAACATCCCGGACCTGGTCGCATCCTGCGACATCGATCATTCGATTAAGCCATCCCTCTCGTTTGAAGGTGGCCGACTGCCGGCAGAGAAGCTGTTGAGATTCTTCGTCGAACAGACACTTCCCCGGTTTGCGGATGAACGAAACGAACCCGCCAAGCACTCAACTTCGCACATGAGTCCTTACCTTCACTTCGGGCAGCTGGCCTCACTGGAGATTGCGCTGGCAGTGAAGGAGCATGCGGAAAAGCATGACATTAACGCGGACTCTTATCTGGAAGAGATAATCATGCGCCGGGAGCTTTCTTTTAATTACGCAAGCAACGTCGAGTTGCCCGACCGCTTGGAGAATCTTCCCGAATGGGCACTGGCTAACATGGCCGTACACAGTAGAGATCCACGCAACCCGCAGTACAGCCCAGAACAGATTGAGCGCGGCGAAACCTACGACGAGCTATGGAATGCGACGCAAAAGGAGATGCTGCTGCGGGGCAAAATCCAGGGCTACTATCGCATGTACTGGGGCAAGAAAATACTGGAGTGGTCTGAGACATATCAGCAGGCTGCAGATGTGATGGTGGATATTCACGGCAAATATGCGCTGGACGGCCGCGATCCGAACACGTTCACCAACATTCTCTGGTGCTTTGGATTACATGACCGGGCCTGGGGCGAGCGGCCCATCTTCGGAAAATTTCGCTACATGTCCGGCGACAGCATGAAGCGAAAGACCAACACCAGAGCCTACATTGAAGAGATCCGTCTTATGGAGCAAACCGGCAGAGACCCTGCAAAACAAGTCTAGGAGCTATGAATTATCTACTAACCGGAGCGACCGGATTTGTGGGCAGTCATTTAGTCGAGACGCTTTTACGGGAGGGAGATAGCGTCAATTATCTGGGGCGCAAGCGGAGCAAATCTCTGGACAGTCGCGCTGCCTTTCACCATTGGGACGGCGTGAGCCTACCGCCACTCGAGACAATTGCCAAGGTTGAGGCAGTGGTTAATCTGGCCGGCGAACCCATTTCACAGCGCTGGAGCAAAGATGTAAAACAGCGGATTTACGATAGCCGGGTTGAGGGTACTCGGCAACTGGTCCAGGCCATGAGACAGCTTCGGGACAAGCCGTCTGTCCTAGTTTCCGCGTCGGCGGTCGGCTACTACGGTGAACGCGGCGATGAACTTCTCACCGAGGACAGTCGGGTGGGGGTTGGCTTCCTGGCCGACGTATGCTCGGATTGGGAAAAGGAGGCGTTACGCGCACGGGAGTTCGGAGTTCGTGTGGTCCTGATCCGCATCGCGATGGTTCTTGGCAAAAACGGCGGAGCACTCAAGCAAATGCTGACTCCTTTCCGACTCGGCATCGGTGGCAAGTTTGGCAACGGGCAGCAGTGGATGCCGTGGATTCACTTGGAAGATTTGACAGGCCTGCTACGGTTTGCTGCACAGAACTCGAACGTCGAAAAAGTGCTGAATGCGTCGGCCCCGAATCCCATCACGAACGCGGAGTTCACACACGCAATGGCAGAGGCGGTACATCGGCCCGCGATTATGCCGGTTCCAAAATTTGCTCTGGACGCCTTACTTGGTGAGCTTGCCGGATTCGTTGTCGGAAGCCAGCGGGTCGTCCCAGCCCGGACGCAAGCAGCTGGGTTTCAGTTTAGACACCCAGAAATTGGGGCCGCTCTGAGAGAGCTTACCCGCTAATCTGTCTGTGGGTTGCTTTGCAGTTCGACATCAAGCCTTCTCCAAAGCTCGGAAAGCAGGATCTGCACGCCATTTGGAAGGTCGATTGCCGGAACCTCGGTTAAGACTCCTTCCTGTCTTTTCCATTCGAAGCCAATGCGTTTGTC
>CALMAV010000048.1 GCA_937859895.1 uncultured Bryobacterales bacterium
GTACTATTCGCCGAACAATGCGGTGCTGGCCATTGTGGGCGACGTTAATACAGCGGACGTCTTTGCCAAAGTAGAGAAGTACTTTGCGACGGTTCCCAAACGTCAGGATCCGCCGCGGGCAGCCATCGACGAGAAGCCGCAGACGGCCGAGCGCAAGTTTAACGAAGGGGACAAGCTGGCCAAAGTTCCCGCATTATCAGTGGGCTACCGAATGCCGCCCCGTGGAGGGCATGACGCCATAGTGGCAGCCGTTACGGGCGAGCTGTTGCACAACGGAAAAGCATCGCGGCTGTATCAGGCACTGGTGAAAGATGACAAGCTTGCGATTGAGGTGAATGGAGGTGTGAACTGGCCGCTTGGATCGCCGTTCGACTACAACGGTCCGACCCTGATGACCTCTCTCATCATTGCTTCAGATAAGTCATCTGAATCGGCGCTGCTTGGCGCTCTCGATAAGACGATGGCCAATTTAGCCGCGCACGGACCGGACCCCGCCGAATTAGAGCGAGTCAAAGCCAAGATGCTTTCTGACTTCTATGGCGAGATGGAAGTTCCTATCAACCGTGCTTCTGCTTTGTCGCACGCTGTCCTATTCGATGGCAATGCAGACCGCTTGAAATCGCGATCCTCTGACATTGCAGCAGTGACCGGCGGCGATGTGAGCGCCTTTGCAGCCAAGTATCTTGTGAAGACAAACCGTACCAGTATCTATCGCGTCCCGGAGACTAAGAAAGCAGGAGCAGCGGAATGAAGATGAGATCTGTTGGGCTATCGGCGGTGTTGCTGGTTGCCGCATCACTCTGTCTCTGTGCAGCGGACAAACCGTTCGCGATGCCTAAGGATCTACCACCTTACGGCACCTTGAAGCCGACGCAACCGAAGAACCTGAAGAAGCTGAAGCTGAGCAACGGCATGAAGGCCTGGATCGTCTCTGAGCCCGGCTTTCCTAAAGTTGCCTTAGCTTTGGCTGTCCACGGCGGCTATGCGGCTGACCCGGCAGATCGGCCCGGGCTTGCTGACCTACTGGCAGCAACGGTTACCGAAGGGACGGCAACTGAAAACGCTAAACAACTTGCCGAGAGCATGCAATCCGTCGGTGGCGATCTGGAAGCGTCTGCCGATGCGGATGCGGTGGTCGTCAGCACGGCCGTACTGGCGAACGGATTCGACAAAGCTCTGAATGTTCTCGCCGACGTGGGCCGCAATGCTACGTTCCCCGAGTCAGAAGTGAAGCTGGCGGCAAGTAATCTGATTTCGGGGCTGCAGGCCTCGGAAGCCGAGCCGGGTTTCCTGGCTAGACGTGCGCTTTACCGTTCTTTGTTTGCTGACCATCCGTATGCGACCATTTCGCCAACCAAAGAATCACTAACTGCGGCAACGGCTGCGCAGTTAAAGAGCGAGTACCTTCGTCGTTTTCGGCCTGATGGGGCAATTGTCGTAGTGGCTGGCGATGTGACTGCGGAGAAAGCTGAGGAAGCAATCGAGAAAGCATTCGGTTCCTGGAAAGCGCCCGCGTCCGCACCAGTAGCAGCGGTGCCGCCGCCTTCGCAGTCACAGACTCGCGCCGTGGTTTATGTGCCGCGACCTGGATCAGTGCAAACGGCTCTGTACCTCGGTTCGCTGGTGCCGAGCCCGTCAGCGCCCGACTACTATTCCGCGCAGCTTGCGAACGCCATCTACGCCGGCATGTTCGGTTCGCGCTTAGTCACCAATATTCGCGAGGATAAAGGCTATACGTATTCACCAGGTGGGCGTATCTCCGGACTTGGTGCAACAGGTGTTCTGGTTACGCGTGCGGACGTTCGCAACGAAGTAACTGGACCGGCCTTCAACGAAATCGAATATGAGATGAATCGCATGGCGACAACCGCACCTTCAGAAGTTGAAGTGACCACAGCCAAGCGTTATATGGTCGGCTCGCTAGCATTGCAATCGCAATCAAGATCTTCGGTGGCCCTTCGCCTGGTCGGCTTCTGGAAACACGGGCAGCAGCCGGAAGAGCTTTGGAAGAGCAGCGAGAAGATCGAAGAAGCTTCCCCCGCCGACATCGAGAATGCCGGCAAGAAATACTTTGGAGCATCGCATATGAACGTTGTGGCCGTGGGAGATGAGAAGGTGATCAAGGACTCCCTGGCGCCGTTCGGAGTAGAGTTCAAGAAGGCTCAGTAGTTAAACATTGGGCGCTTGGATCTACTCGTCCCGGAGAGCTATCGCTGGGTCGATACGCGAGGCACGCCGAGCCGGTATCCAGCTGGAAACTAGTACAACCATCACCATCGTTGCTACGGCTACAGTGCTAGTAACCGGATCGATGGGATGCAGGTGAAACAGCGTGTGTCCCAGCAGCTTTCCGATGAAGAGAGCACCCGGAAGGCCGACTGCCAGACCGGCGAGCAACAGTAGGAGAGCATCTCTCACCACCATCTCAGCCACACGCTGACTGGAAGCTCCTAAAGCCATGCGCACACCGATCTCGTTTCTCCGTCGGTCAACCATGTACCCAAGTAGGCCCCGCAGTCCGATCCCAGATAAGACAAGCGCCATTAAACTAAAAGCACTGGAGAAAATGCTGAGCAAACGCTCTGTACGTAAGAGATTGTTGATCAGCTCCGTTTGAGTATCGATTGAAATGACAGGGACGGCGGGATCGATTTCGGAGGAGAGTTGCCGGAAAGCTCGCGAAGCTTGTCCGAAACTGAGCCTCGTGCGCAGTAAGAAATTGACTCGCGATCCAGGATGGCTGCTGGTGGCAGACGGGCGAAACATAACGGGGAGGCTCGCTTCGCGGAGCGAGTTGTACCGGCTATTCTTGACTACGCCAACGATTTGGTAGTGCTCTGTCGGCTTTGGTCCAAAGCCAAACTCCTCGCCTATTGGATAGCGGCTTCCATAAAAT
>CALMAV010000049.1:0-11300 GCA_937859895.1 uncultured Bryobacterales bacterium
ACCGAGCCGGCCTTCAGCTCCTGATAGGTGATGCCGGTCCACTCGTAGCCGAAACCAGACGGCAACTGCTGTGCAAGAGACTCCATGGCCGCCGCAGCTTGGCCCGAACTGTAGCCTGGAGCAGCCGTGCCGAGAAGCTTCACTGCGCGATAACGGTTATATCGAAAAATCACTTCCGGTCCAACCACGGACGTGGTCTTCACCAACGTGCTGAGCGGCACCATATCGCCCGTGCCACTCCGGACATAAAAGCGGCTGATGTCGGAAGGCTGACGGCGAAACTCTGGATCAGCTTGCAGGTAGACACGCCAGGTACGTCCAAAGCGGTTAAAGTCATTGACATACAAGCCGCCCAGGAAGCTCTGCAAAGCATCATAGACGTCGCTGATCGGCACCCCGAGCGTTTCCGCTTTGTCGCGATCAAGATCCACTTTGATCTGGGGCACCGTGTTGCGAAATGTACTAATGACACTCCCCAGTTCCGGGCGTGTTCGGGCAGCCGCGACTAATTGATCAGCAGCAGCCGCAAGCGAATCTACCGAACCATTCGCTCGATCCTCCAGCATGAACTCGAAGCCGTTGGAGGTGCCAAGGCCCAGGATCGGGGGCAGCCCGAAGGCGAAGGTAAAGCCGTCTTTGATAGCGTAGTATCGCTGCTGTACAGCGCCTAGAATGCTGGTGAACTGAACGTCTTTTCCTTTGCGTTCGTCCCAGGGCTGAAGAGTTGCAAACACCGTACTAACATTGGAATTGTTGGTAGCAGTAGGAATGTCGAGCCCACCGATCATAGAAGTATCGTGGACACCCTTGGTGGTTTGAAGGACGGTCTCCACCTGCTTGCTGACAGCCAGGTTGCGGGCCACCGAGGCGCCATCCGGAAGGCGAACGGAGGAAATAAAAACACCCTGATCTTCGTCCGGCAGGAAGCCGCCAGGCAGTATCTTGAAAAGCGTTCCCGTGCAGATGTAAACAGCTAGCAGGCCGGCTAGGGCAAACAGGCTTTTTCGAATCAGGAAGCGCACGCCGCCAAGATACTTGTTAGTAGTCCATTCAAAGCCCTGGTTGAACCTACCGAACGCTTTGTTCAGCAATCCTTTGCTCTCGCCCTTTGGCTTTAGCAGCAAAGCACTCAAAGCAGGACTCAAAGACAAAGCGTTAAATGCTGAGATGAGAACTGAGACCGCGATGGTCAACGCAAATTGGCGATAGATCTGGCCGCTGATTCCACCTAAGAAGGCAACCGGGATGAACACTGCGGCGAGGATAGCCGCAATGGCAACGACCGGCCCCGAGACCTCGTCGAGCGCATGAATGGTAGCTTCTTTTGGCTTCATGCCCCGATCAATATTGAGCTGAACAGCTTCAACAACCACAATCGCGTCATCGACAACGATGCCGATGGCAAGCACAAGACCGAAGAGACTAGTTGTGTTGATGGAGAACCCGAGTACCGGAAAGAGCGCAAAGGTTCCAACAACGGCAACCGGCACAGTGAGAAGTGGAATCAGCGTTGCACGCCAGTTTTGAAGGAAGATGAAAACCACTATGATCACCAGCAGAATGGCTTCAAAAAGCGTTTGCAAAACTTCGCTGATGGAAGTGGTAACGAAGCGCGTGGAGTCGTAAGGAATCGCGTATTCCAAACCAGCCGGAAAATCCTTTTTGGATTCCTGCAACAGTTTCGTTACCTGACGCTGCGTGTCAACAGCATTAGCGCCGGGCGAAAGATAAACAATGATGAAGCTGGCATCCCGTCGATTCCAGTAGCTGAAATTGGAGTAGTCCTGCGCTCCTAATTGAACTTGCCCGATATCTTTAATGCGCAGCAGCGAACCATCTGGCTGCGCACGGATGATGATGTCGGAAAACTGCTTGGGTGTCGTAAACCGGCCAGTTGCATTCACCGGATACTGATAATCGGCGCCCTGCGGAATAGGCGGCTGGCCCAGCGATCCGGCTGGATTCTGCCGGTTCTGAACTTGAATGGCGTTGTTCACGTCGGTGGTGGTTAGACCCAGTTGAGCCATCTTGTCCGGGTTCACCCAGACACGCATACTATAGTTTTGCTGCCCACCCAGAACGCTGTTTCCAACGCCAGGGAGGCTGCCGATCTTATCGACCAGATTGATGGTGGCGTAGTTATTTAGAAACAGCGCATCGTACCGGTTGTCCGGCGAAGTAAGAGCGACAAAGAGCAAGAATGAGGACGATACTTTCTTAGTGGTCACGCCAACGCGCTGCACTTCTTGCGGAAGCAACGGAAGCGCCGTGCTGACTTTGTTCTGCACCTTAACGGTTGCCAGATCAGGGTCAGTGCCCAGCTCGAAAGTAACGTCGATTGTTAGCGTTCCGTTATTGGAAGCACGGGCAAAGTAGTACAGCATGCCGTCTAAACCTGTGAGCTGTTGCTCAATCGGCTGAGAGACGGTCTTTTCTAAATCAGTTGCGTTGCCGCCTTGGTAAACCGCGGTGATCTGCACCACCGGGGGCACCACTTCTGGGTACGTAGCAATAGGCAAGCCGGGAATGATCACCGCGCCCAGCAACACGATAACAACCGCGATGACAATGGCGAAAACGGGACGTTCAATAAAAAACCGAGCCATATCTGTTAGCTCTTCTCCTGGCCAGGCGTAGCACCGGCAGTCGGCTTATATGGACTTGGCTGAACGGGTGAGCCCGGGCGCACCTTCTGGACGCCTTCGACAATTACTTTGTCCCCAGGCTTCAAGCCTTGCGTAATGATCCAGCCATCACCGACGCGTTCGCCGGTCACAATACCGCGGACCTGAGCCTTATTATCGGGTCCCACCGTGAATACTGACTGCATGCTTTGCAACTCTTGTACAGCCCGCTGCGGAACAACAATCACTCCCTTGGCGTCGCGCCTCTGCAGGCGGACGGTACCGAACTGCCCGGGCAGAACAATGTGTTCAGGGTTCGGAAACGTGCCCTGTACCTCCAACGTTCCGGTTTTAGGATCAACCTGATTCAATGTGTCTCTGATCTGTCCCGGGTGGGGAAATACAACCCCATCAGCCAGCACCAGGCGCAAGGGCATTTGTCCGGTGCGCTGCCGCTGCATTGAATTCTGGTACTCCAGGTATTCAGCCTCGCTGATCTTGAATCGAATCCAGATCGGATCGAGTGGAACGATGTTGGTGAGGGGATTTGTAGAGGTCTTTGAAACCAACCCGCCGACCTGAATGAGGCTGTCGCCGACACGCCCGGAAATGGGCGCGGTTACCGTGGCATAACCTAGGTTCAGATCCGCGGTCTGCAAAAGAGCCTTGTTGGACTGAACCTGTGCGGCAGCCGAATCGATGTTGGTTCGCGCCTGCAGGCGAGTTTGATCGACACTTGCTTTCAGCGCTGCCACATTGGCTTTGTTGGCCTGGAGGGATGCGTTTGCATTATCAAGATCTTGTTGGGAAGCCGCTTCCTGACTAACCAGGGGCTTCAGGCGATCCACATCCTGTTGCGCTTTCGCGAGATTGGCCGTTGCCTGGGCCAAGGTGGCCTCAGCTTGTATCAGCGCTACTTGCTTCTTGGCGAACTCCAAGTTCGCTTCACCCTGATTGACATCGGCCTGAGCTTTGGCGACGTCAGCGGCGTAGGGTCGCTGATCCAAAATATAAAGCACCTGACCCTTTTTGACGTCAGCACCGACTTGGAATAGTCGCTTCTCTATATAGCCGTCGACGCGGCCACGCACCTCCACCATGTCACGCGCAAAGGTCTGAGCTGAAATTTCCTCGTAGATTGGCACATCCTGCGCCTTCACTTCAATAACAGCCACCGGTGGCGGCGGCAATGCCATTGGGCCCTGTGCCTTCGACGTGGACTGACAACTAACCGCTCCCAAACAGGCCGCGACTAAAGCGAATAGGAGTGTCAGCCGACGGATGTACAAGTAGTTCATAGCTTAATTAATATTGATTGGAAGCAGAAGGAAGCGCGGAGGACTCGAAAATCTTCTGTAACAAAGTGGGATTTGGCGGGCAGCGCTTTGCATTGTTCGCCTATACTGCCATATGCGGCGTCTTCTCCTTCTTACCTCACTGCTGGCTACGGGACCGCTTTGGAGCTTTGAGGCTCCAACGCCCAACATCACCGTTAGCTTTCCAGCCCTTCGCTCCCCTAAGCCCTTGGACGGCCGCTTGCTGCTCCTTCTGTCGAACGACTCCAGTGAGGAGCCGCGCATGCAGATCAACGACACGCCTCGTTCGCAGATCGTGTTCGGCATGACCGTTGACGGTTGGAAACCCGGAGAGCCGCTCACGGTCGGCGACAGCGCGCAAGGATATCCAGTGGCAAAGCTTAAAGACGTGCCGCCGGGCGATTACACAGTCCAAGCCGTACTGAACGTGTATGAAACATTTCACCGGTCCGACGGCAAGGTGGTGAAGCTGGCTCCGGACCGCGGCGAAGGCCAGCACTGGAATATCGCGCCTGGCAACCTACTATCAAAGCCGCGGCTGGTTCACATTGGCGCAGGATCGCCCGAGATCAGCATCTCTCTAGAGAACGTGATCCCGCCCATTTCTCCGGAACCCGATACGAACTATATTCGTCACATCCGGATCCAGTCGAACCTGCTAACGAAGTTCTGGGGTCGGCCTGTCTACCTTGCCGCAGTCGTTCTTGTGCCCGAAGGCTTCGACACGCACACGCAAGCGCACTATCCACTCATCATCTTTCATGACCATTTCGTCACCGGTTTTAACGACTTCCGCGAGACGCCTCCAGATTCAACCCTAAAGCCCGATTACTCAGACCGATTTCACCTCAAAGGCTACAACCGGATCCAGCAGGAGGAGGCCTACAAGAACTTTCAGGCGTGGACTGTGCCGAATGGCCCGCGAGTGCTCATTGTGAAACTGCAGCATGCCAACCCGTTCTATGACGATTCCTATGCGGTGAACTCGTCCAATCTGGGTCCGTACGGAGATGCAATTGAGACTGAGCTAGTTCCAGCAATAGAGCGCCAATTCCGAGGCCTCGGTCAGGGTTGGGCGCGCTTTGTCTATGGCGGTTCCACTGGCGGGTGGGAATCGCTTGCCGTACAGATGTTCTATCCCGACCATTACAACGGTGCGTTCGCGGCCTGCCCGGACCCGGTTGATTTCCGTGCCTACATGACCGCCGATCTCTACGGGCAGGAGAACTTGTTTTATCTGCAGGGAGCGAATAAAAAGGTAGAACAGCCGGCAATGCGCGACTATCTGGGGCATACGCTGGTTTCCATGCGCGACAACGTCGCTTATGAAGCAGCGCTGGGCGATCGCGGCCGGTCAGGTGAGCAATTCGATATCTGGCAGGCAGTCTACTCTCCAACCGGCGAGGACGGGTACCCGCAGCCGATTTTTGATAAGCAGACTGGCGTCATCAATCACCAGATTGCCGAGTACTGGCGTCAGCACTACGATTTGAACGCGATTTTACAGAAGAACTGGATGGAACTTGGGCCGAAGCTGCAAGGCAAGATTCATCTCTACGTTGGCTCCGATGATACTTACTTTCTTAATAATGCCGTCTACCTGATGGAGGACTTTCTGAAGGAGACTGGTACGTCGGGACACGGCGTACCCTACAAAGGTGAAGTTCGGTACGGCCCTCGCGCAGAGCATTGTTGGAACGGGGATCCAGCGAAGCCGAACTGGTACTCCAGGCTTCACTATAACCAGATGTATCTGCCCCAGATCCTACAGCGCATCCGAGAAACAGCCCCGTCGGGAGCAGATCTTACCAGTTGGGTCTACTAGCCGCGGTGCGACAGCGCCAGCATCACTCGTTCGGTTAACTCCTCGATCATCAAAGGCATGGCCCGGTCCAGTGCTAACGTGACGGCCGCCCGAATGCTATGCCGATCGATGGAAGGTTTTCCATCGATAGCGGCCGGCTGACGACTTCGAATTTGCTCCAGCAGTTTGCCTACTGCCCCTAGCAGCAGCGATGCTTCATATGGCTTACGCAAAACTAGGTCGGCACCGGCGTTCTTGGCGTCTTGCTCATCGAACTCGTCAATGGGTGCTGCAGCGAAGATGATGCCAATGCGGCTGTACTGCGGCTGGGAACGCAGGAAGCGTGCCAGATCGAAGCCGCTTCGGCCCGGCAAATACATATCGGTCAGCAAAATGTCCGGGTTAACATCCGGCAAACGGCGTAAGGCAATGGCGCCATCGGTAACGCTGACGACCTCAATACCCTGACTGGTAAGAATCTGTTCTGCTAAGCGGAGCGCCTGCGGGCTGTCGTCGGCCAGCAGTATCCGGCTCATCGCTGCGTGGGTGGTGCCGATGCAGGCGCAGCCGAGTTCCCTGTGGAAGGGGCTGTCTGTGCTGAAGGTTGGCTAACTGCGGTATTGGCCGGCTCGCCCTCCTTCTTTTTCTTCTTCTTTTCCAGCTTGGCTTGCTTCTTGGCCTGTTGCTCGCGCAACTTCTTCAGATCGGCATCGCGGTTAGTAGGAAGCGGCTGCTGTGCCGCTGCAGCTGTATCGCTCTTGGCTGTTGTGCCCGTTGCTGTTCCAGCAGTTCCCCCAGCATCTGAGGCTCCACCCGTCCCAGTTCCCGAAGCAGGGGATGTCGTCGCCTCAGTTCGCGCGTCAGGACGCGTGTCCAGAGCACTGTTGCTGCCTACCTGAGTAGCAGAAACATCCGTTGTACCCGTGCTAGCCGCCTCCGTGTTTACTGGGACAGGAATTGACGCTGGAATCGTCGCTTTTGGCGCAGTCATAGTAGGCTGGCCCTGGCTCGCAGCATGGCTCACGTCAGGCGCGCTCCCCATGACCCTCATCGTCCTTGATAGCATCCCGGGCTTCTTGTAAGCAGCTTCCTCCGCTTTGCCGCGAGCCAAAGCGGCTGGATCCGGATTCGGAACCGGCATTTCCATATCTTCCAGACGCAGCTTAGCCTGATCCGCTCGCGGACTCATTGGGTAATCCCGGATGATCTTGGCGAACTGCTCCCCGGCCTGTTTACGAAACCGCGGACCCATCTTGGAGTAAGAATCACCGGCCTCATAAAGCGATTCGCCTGACTTGCTATACAGCGGATACTGGTCCACCAGCGCGGTCAACCGATTCGCTGCCGCGGGGTTCATGTCCCGACGCCAGTAGAAGTTGCCAACTACAAACTCGTGCTCGCCCAGGCTCTCCTGAATCTTCAGGAGTTTCTGCGTTGCCGAAGGAACAAACTTGCTATTTGGGTACTGCTGAATCAGCGAGCGGCATTCGGTCTCCGCACGCAGCGTTTGCGACCAGTCGCGATCGCTCTTGTCCATCTGCCGGTAGTGGATCTCGCAAATACGGTTTTGCGCCTCGGCCGACTCCTCCATTTGCGGGTAGAACAGCTCAAAGTCTTTGTACTCAGCTTCCGCCTGTGCCATGCCGTTCGGTCCAGCCTCTCGAAACCACGAATCGGCAATAGCGAGCTTAGCTTTGGCCATGTACTCACTTGACTCATACGTGTTCATCAGCGTCTGAAGCGAGATTCGAGCTACTTCATAGCGCCCGTGCTCGATATCTTTAACGGCCTGATCGAACAGCACTTTGTCCGGCTGCTGGGTGTTCTTCGTAATTGGTGTCTCGTACTTTTTGTGAATGCACGAGGCGAGCAGGCCGAACGATAAGGCTGCAACAACAACCTGTTTCGGCACAACGAGCTGACAAAATCCCATGTAGTTACTTAAACCTTGATCGAAATTGCTTCTTCGGCTAACCGCTGCATTGTGCGGAGTGCCTCGGCCGGCTGGTCTGCCCCAAACACAGACGAGCCTGCTACCACCCAATCTACCCCTGCCTTTGCCACTTCCGCAACATTGTCCGGTCCCACGCCTCCATCAATCTCCAGCAGGAAGGAGAGCTGACGTTCTTCGCGTAAACACACCAAATGGCGCACTTTGTCCAACGAACGCGTGATAAATTTCTGCCCGCCAAAGCCAGGATTGACGCTCATCACCAGCACGTAGTCAACAAAGTCCAGTACATTATCTAGCAAAAAAACCGACGTTGCCGGGTTGATCACAACGCCCGCGCGGGCCCCGTGATCCTGAATCATGTGCAAAGTGCGGTCAAGATTCCGGCACGCTTCATAATGAACGCTGACGCAATCAGCCCCGGCCTTAATGAAAATCGGCGCGTAGGTGTCAGGATCCTCAATCATCAAATGGTGGTCCATCTTAACCTTCGGGAAGCGCTGTCGCAGAGCAGTGGTGATGGGTGGTCCCATTGTGAAGTTCGGGACAAAGTGCCCGTCCATGATATCGACATGGATCATGGCTGCCCCACCCTCTTGCACCGCGCTGACCGACTCGCCTAAGCGTGTGAAGTCAGAAGCCAAGATAGACGGAACAATGGTGGGCACGTTCTTATTTTCCACTACTCCCCAGCATGACTGACGTTGCCGGGCAGTGTTGTAGTTTCAGTTGAGGTGATTCGGGCGGTCGGTGCTGGCTTCTAAGCCACTTCCCTCTTTGTCTGGGCAGAGTGGCTTCTCCTTCTTGCTGTTTGCCAAATGCAGAGAAGCGAAACTATGCCCCCACTAATCGTAAGTATCAACGAACCAGGTTCAGGAGCTGGTGTGTAGATATTGTCATCTTTGGCAATCAGAGCGCCTGAGTCATTGATACCGACAGCTTCCAATCCCATAGTTCCGTTCACTAAGGGGAAGGTACACGAATTTGTTGCGGTATTCAAAAGGACACCATTCAGACTAGAGGCAAAGCCTAAGTCATTTATTCCGGTCGATCTATCGAAGGCTGGAGGCCCACATCGACCGATATCAAAGGTGTAAGTTTCGTTTGCAAGAAGAAAATTTCTGCTGAAGTCATTGCCGCTAACGCCTATGATCTGACCAAAATTGTTGATGCCGTTAAGGACAGTTTGCCCGCGGGGAGCATCCACAGTCTGGAAGGTTCCGTCGGGCTGATAAGTAAATCCGTGTGACACATGATTCGCGTCCAGATAGCCCCCAACGATCACTCCGGCATCGTTTATGGCAAGCGGCTCAGTCGAGATTGAGCCCGGAAATGTCAGCGGCAATAGCGCCCCAGATGTTCCCATATAGCCCTGAAAAATAGGTTCTTGCATCGTCCCGTAACCAAATTCCGTGGAACCAATGATAGTACCGGAATTATTCACCCCGGAGGGGCGGAAGCCACTTGAGTAGTAAGGAACGCCGGAAGGAAAGTCGAAGAGAGTCGAGGAACCGCTTTTGCTGTTGTAAAGAAATAAGCCCTGTGATGTCGGACTTGCTACTGAAAAAGCTGAATAGTAGCCCACGATCAAGCCAGAATTGCTGATCCCGGAAGCTTGTACGATGGCGTTCAGTCCGGACCTCACGTTGATAGGCGTTGCCACGTAATCAACGAAGGGCACTTCTGAGGGGAAAGCGCTGGTTCCGATCAGGGTAAGGATTGAAAGAAGAAAAGGCTTAAACACAATGGGTACTCCTGCGTAGGCCGTAGTATACAGCTCATTCGCAGGAAGTCTTTCGCAATCTAAGTACCCCTCTCTGAACGTTGTCGGTCCGCTTTGGCGTTCCAGGTGATGTACTTCGGGTTTCAGCGCTGAACGTCACTTTGCTCTTTGTCTGGGAAGAGCGGCTTCTCTTCCGAATGCAGAGAAGGACGACTGTTTCTCCGCCCAGTGTGAAGGCCAACGAACCGGGTTCAGGAGCTGGTGTGTAGATATTGCTGTCTTTAGCAATCAGAGCGCCTGAATCATTGATGCCGACGGCAGCTAATATCTTAGTTCCATTCACCGCAGGAGCGACACACGAGTTCGTTGCGGTATCTAAAAGAGCGCCATACAGGCTGGAGGCGAAACCGGAATCGTTGATTCCGGAGGGTCTACCGAATCCAGGAGGTCCGCAATAGTAATACGTATAGGTTCCGTTAGAAAGAAGAAAGGGCGTTTGAGAAGGGTTAGAGACTACGCCAACAATTTGACCAACATTGTTGATGCCATCGAGGACAGTTTGCCCACCTGGAGCATCCACAGTTTGGAAGGCTCCATTGGACCGATAAATAAATCCATGAGACGCACCTCTGGTGTCGAGGTAGGTTCCCACAACCACTCCGGCATCGTTTATTGCAAGCGGTTCAGTCGAGACCGACCCTGGGTATATCAGCGGCACCACCCCTCCGGGCGTTCCTATATAACCCTGCGCCGTTCCATATTCTAAGTCACCTTCGTAACCGATGATAGTACCGGAATTGTTTACCCCCGTTGGAATGAAATACGGAAACCCGTTGGCGAACTGGAAGAGAGTCGATGAACCGCTCTTGCTGTCGTAAAGAAAGTAGCCCCCAGAATCGCCAGCGTACGGGCTATACGAGCCGACGATCAAGCCCGAATTGCTAATCCCATCGGCTTGTGGATATGCATATGCGGGAGGTGCCGCTTTGAATGGCGTAGCCAGATAATCAACAAAGGGCACGTCGGAGCAGAAAGCGCTGGTTCCGATCAGGCTAAGGATAAAAAGGGCCTTAAACATAATTTGTACCGTTGGTTATGCTAGTAGTCTACAGCTCAATTAAGGGAACTGCTTGATTAACTCCGGACCAGCACTGCCCCATAAAATCCGTCACCTGGTTCGCGCCCCGGCAAGCGCCAGTTTTCACCCTCGCACTGCAGGTCCGGATGCTTGGCCATTACTTGCGCAATAACATCCTCACTTTCTTCCCGCTCCAGTGAACACGTTGCGTAGAGCAGTTTTCCGCCTGGCGCAAGCAGCGGAAGCGCACGCCTGATCAACTCCACCTGCCGCCGAGCAAAGGCCGCCAACTCGGACCGTTGAGCGCGCCATTTGATTTCAGGGTTGCGCCCGATCGTGCCTGTCCCGGAACAAGGCGCATCGATAAAGATGCGGTCAAAAGAGCGGGAGAATGGTAAGGCGTCAATACCATTCAAAACTACGCGCGGACAAACCGGTGGCATCGTTTGGAGACGTGGCAGGCTAATGTCACACGCAACGGCAAGCTTTAGCGGCGTCTCCAAAGCCTGCGCCGTTTTGTTGCCGGGAGCGGCGCAGAGATCCAGGTACGTTTGGCCCGGCCGTAGATCGAGTGCTGCCAACACCGCCTGTGAGCCAATATCGTGCAAGCGCATCGGCGATCCAAGGATCTCACTGCCTTCTCCAACCTGAAAGCAGCCGGTAACAATGGTCTCAATCAACACAAGTCCGGGAGGCGGGGCCACTCCTTCGGGTACTCGCACGTAACGTACGGGCTCCTGAAGAAAGGCTCGTGCGATACCCTCAGCCGTTGCTTCCCCGAAGTGCTCTGCCCAGCTTGTGAGC
>CALMAV010000049.1:11310-27553 GCA_937859895.1 uncultured Bryobacterales bacterium
CAGCCACTCCGGGCAGGAAAGCTCAGTGGCGCGGTCCGGCCACACCACGGGATCGCGGTTCACCTTGCGCAGGACAGCATTGGTAAGGCCAGCCGCCGCACGCTTCACTCGTTTGACCAGTTCCACCGTCTCGTGCACCGCCGCATGCGCCGGGATGCGTTGCAGATACCGAAGCTGAAATATTGCGGTGCGCAGCGCGATGGCGACTTCGACGTCCAGAGTTGCCGCTGTGCGCCCACTGTACAAGAAAATCAGATGATCCAGTTGCCCCTGAAAACGCAAAGTGCCAAATACGATCTGCGCTGCCAAACCTGCATCGCGCGAGGAAAGCTGACTCGTGCGCGCGCGTAGTGTGTCGGACGCATACTGGTCTTCCGCCACCGCGCTCAGCACCTCAAACGCAGCTTGTCGGGCAGGGGAAATACGACTGGAAAATTGTTGAGTCACAGAGGGTGAATTTTCTTCTAAACCTTATAGAACAACACGGTACGGGCATTTCTGATGTTTACGAGATTCCGTGCCTCGTGTTAGCATTCTTATTAGCCTCCAGGAAAGATGTTGTTCCCTGCGAGGTACGCCTCGCAACTTCCCTCAACGGAGCATAAATAATTTTACTAATGAGCTTTACCGTTTTCCTCGGAAATCTCCCAACCTGGGTGACCAAGGACGATATCAAATCGTGGCTTGCGTCTGAAAATCTTGTCGCTGACGATGTTAAAGTCATCCGCAATCCTGAGACCCAAGAGTCCAAAGGATTCGCCTTCATCGAATCACCAAACCAGGAGGAGATGAATTCCATCATCCGACGGTTTGATCGCGCTCCCCTCGAGGACCGCCTCCTTCGTGCCAACCCGGCTCAGCCCCCGAAATCCGGCAAGGGTGCTCTTAGACCAAGCGCTCCTCCTGCTGCCGCCGACTTTCCCCGGCGTGCCCCCTCTGGCGCTTCTCCCTCAGCTTCTTCTAACGGAAATGGAACCGCTAACGGCCAAGTACGTAAACCAATTAATGGACGGCCTGCTCGCAACACTCAAGGTGGCCGGCAGAGTGCGTTCGCCGAAGAGTTGGCAAAGGCTCTGTAACGCTGCTTTTTTAACGTGTACCTGGATTTGGCTGGCTTTTAGCCGCCAGACCTTGGGCCTTTTGCTTCGTACCTTCCTCCCTGTTGCTTGGCTGTTCACTTTCTTGATTTTTCGATTTTGCCGAATTGCCTGCAGACTTCTGATTGCTTTCCCCAGCATTAAGTCTGCAGGCCGATTCGTGCAGGAAGCTTCAATTTGACCCGTTCAAACTGGGATACTCTTCTTCTTCGAATTGGCTTTGTTGCCCTTCTTGGAATCATTGCCGGATTTTTTCAGCCGTTCGGCCTTTCCCATTTCGTAGCCGCCGCTGGCGGAGTCCTTCTCGGCCTTGCCATCAACGCTCTCGAGCTGCGCGTCCGGCAGGCTCGACTTACCAGCATCGTAGGAGCCTGTCTGGGTTCACTACTCGGTGGGCTGATTGGGCTTTTGTTTGTCTCGCTCTTAAATCCAGCGTTGTTTGTTGCTGACCAGACTGCACAGTTCTTCCGTCTACTAGTTCCGTTACTTGGTGGCTTTCTCGGTTTACTCGTCGGACTGGCTAAATCTGACCTGATCGATCTGAGTGCGCTCGGTCTCTTTTCCAAGACCGTCAACACCGAATCGAGCAACTTAAAGCTTCTCGACACCAGCGTTTTGATCGACGGTCGTATTGCCGATATCGCGGATACGGGCTTCCTTGATGGGGAACTGGTCATACCCGAATTTGTGCTTCATGAGCTGCAATTGGTAGCCGACTCTTCTGACTCAGCCAAACGTAACCGCGGCCGTCGCGGATTGGACATCGTCAGCCGCCTCCAAAAAACAAACGGCATCACGGTGCAGGTAACGCCTTTAGATTTTCCGGCAGTCCGCGAGGTCGATCTGAAGTTGATCGAAGCCGCAAAGGTCCGTCGCGCCAAGATTGTCACCAACGATTTCAACCTCAACAAACTGGCTCAGGTGCAAGGCCTAGCCGTTCTGAATATCAATGAACTGGCCAATGCACTGCGGCCAGTGGTCCTGCCTGGCGAGAGTATGCGTGTGTTTATCTCTAAAGAAGGCAAAGAGCCCAACCAAGGAGTTGCTTACCTGGACGACGGCACCATGGTCGTGGTGGACAACGCGCGCCGGCATATATCGCGTACGCTCGATGTGACGGTGACCAGCGTGCTCCAAACTACTGCGGGAAAAATGATCTTTGGCCGTTATGACGAGCGCGGTCATCATCCTCCTGAGACACGCACAGCGGCAGCCGGCTCACCTAGCGGCGGCTAATCTCTACGGGTTGGGCGAAGTTGCAATGCTCCAGTAACCCGGCTGAGCACGCACTTTGCCTGTACTTTGGTTTCGCACTTGTACGGTTAGCTTGTGATAGCTTGACGCCGGCTCACTGGACGGCGTAAACGCGAGCAGATAGCGGCTGTGTAGGTCGCCCCCGATGCCGATCAAATCCTTCTCCAACTTTCCTCTCGTCTCAAAGCTCATGGTGATCCCGCCGCTCCCTTGCGCCAGCGCCTCGGTGGTATTCGCTTTGCCGACGCGTGCGGCTTGTTTCAACCCTTCGATATAGCTGCCATTCGCGGCCGGCTGATACTCACTGGCTTTGGTAGTAAACGCGGTCAAGAAAGCCGAGTAGGTCAGCGCATAAGCTGTTACACCGCTATGCGACAAACGCTTGAGAACGTCATCAAGTTTGGCCTTGCTTCCCCGATCCCGATTCTGGCCAATAATCAAGATGCTCTGCCGTTCGCCGGCCGGTCGTGTCTTTATGAGGTCCAGCGTCGCAAGCACGGCATCAAGCAAACGCGCATCAGCTTCTCCACTCGCCTCTAAATTGCGGAACGCCGCCGTTACCTTGTCCGGATCGTCCGTAAACTCCTGACGCACAATGACCTTTTCGTCATAGCTCAGAACCGCTGCTGTGCCGCCGGCGCCCGTCACTGCTCCCGAAATCATGGAGCCGACTTTCCGAATCTTGCTCAAAGCTGATCGGGCGAAATCGCTAGTCTGGACCAGCACGACCATTGCCACCGGAGCCGCGATGGCATCGTCGACATCAACCGTCGCAGGACGTGGTTGTCCGTTATCGAGCAAGACAAAATCAGAAGCCTGCAAACCGGAGATGGGGTGCCCCTTCGCATCTTCAACACTGACTGGTATCACCTGAAGCGGAACAGTTGTCCGCACTGTTGGTTCCTGCCCTAAAGAACTAGCGACGACGAGTAAACCAAGGACAAAAGTAGGAGTCCGCAATGGATAGATTGACGTCATAGCACCAAAGCGGTTGCCTACTAAGTTCCGCCGGGCAGGAACAGTCACCCGTATCGGAGCGCTTCCAACGGCTCAATCCGTGTCGCCCGCCTAGCTGGAACATAACCAGCGATCCCGGACACGATCACAAGAATTGCGATAGCGGCTAAGACTGCTAGCAAGTCGTCCGCCCTCAGCCCATACAATTGACTTTCCACCAGCTTCCCCAATGTAAGAGCCGCCGGCACCCCTACCAGCAAACCCACTGCTACCAGGCCGCACACTTCCCAAAGGACCAAACGAAGTACATCGCTACGGGCAGCACCTAACGCCATACGAATTCCAATTTCCTGGGTTCGCCGCGCCACTGAATAGGCTGTCACTCCGTACAATCCCACAGCAGCCAGCAGAGTGGCTAGCAGCCCAAATGCTCCCGCAAGGGAGGCAAATAAGCGATCGAGAAAATGCGTTTCCCCAATCTGCTGATCCACTGTTTTTATGTCGTACACCGGCAATGCTGGGTCAAGCTTTTTCACCTCTTGCATGGCCGCCTGAGCGAGATTCCCTGGGTTCTGTGCTCCAACGTAAAACGTCATCTCAGACGGTTTTTCATCTTGTAGCACAGCGGTGATTGTGTAAGGAAAGGGCTCGTCCTTCAAATCCCCACCCTTGAAATCCTGCACGACACCAATGATTTCCTTGTCGAATGGAGGGCCACCCCATCCAACCCTACGGCCGATTGGGTTCTCGTGCGGCAAGAAGGTTCGCACGAACGTTTGGTTCACGATGACCACCTTCGGAGCACCGAGCCTATCGCGTTCGTTGAACTCGCGTCCCATGATCAACGGTATGCCCATGGTGCTGAAGAATCCTGGCAAAACCTGATTCCAGCCTGCCTGCCGGCTTTCGCTTCGCCTGTTCGCAGATCCTTCCACTGCCGTGCCATTCTGCCAATTGACATTGGCCAGGATAGGGAAAGATGCACCACTCGCGCTTGCGGCACCAGGCAGGCTTCCCAAGCTTTTTTGCAATGTAATAAACAGTGAGCGTGCGCGCTCCGGACTGTAGAGATGGAGCGTAGGGTTTATTGAAAAGGCTAGCAAGTGTCCGGCTCGAATGACCGGATTTACCGCCAACAATTTCTGAAAACTGCGCGCGAATAACCCGGCTCCGATCAGCAACAGCAGCGATAGTGCCACCTGTGCTGCAACGAGCACCCGCCTGAGCCGACTTTGCACCGTGCCAAGCGTCACCGTTCCCCCTTCAACTTTCAGGGTGGGGGCAAGATCCGGGCGCGTTGTCTGCAAAGCCGGAAGGAGTCCGAACAAAACAGCCGTCAAGAAGCTAAGCCCAACTGTGAACGCCAGGATGCGGCTGTCCGGGGTCGTACTGATTGCTCCAGCAAGACCTTCCATCGGCACTGCTCGCACCAACAGTTTTGCAATCCAGTAAGCCATCCCAAGCCCGAGTAGTCCACTTACTCCAGCAATCAATAAGCTTTCCGTCAACATCAGCCTTATCAACGATCCTCGGGTAGCCCCCATTGCGAGACGGATCGCAATCTCTTTCTGTCGTGCCGCCGCCCGTGTCACCGAAAGGCTCGCGACGTTGCCGCACGCAATTAAAAGCAGAGTGCCGACCATCGCCATGAGGATCATCAGAGGCTTGGCAAAGAACTCCCGTACACTACCGTAGCCCTGCGCTGCTGGCACTAACTGTAAAGTGTTCTTTCTGTACCGACGCGCAAACTCTGCACTTCTGCCGTTTGCCTGAAGATCGCTTTCTAAAGCCGCCCGGTACGGCACGCTTAGGCCATACATTGCTGCTTGAGGGCTGACACCAGGCTTAAGCCGGGCAAACACTTTCAGCCAGATGCTATCTCGGCGCTCGCGGTCATCCCACGTTGGAGTGACGATTTTCTTCATAGCTAGCGGCACGAAAAGTTCCGATGGATCAAGTGGTTCAAAGCCGCGGAAGCCGCTCTGTGCCACACCAACGACCGTCACTGGTTGCCCATTGATCTGAATGGATTTGTTCAGTACAGCTGGGCTGCCACCAAAGCGTCGCTGCCAGTACTTATAACTGAGCACGGCACACGGTTCACCATTCCCTAGGCGATCATCGCTGTCGATCAGCGTGCGTCCTAGCGAACTTCTCACATCAAGAAGGCTGAAGTAGTTCCCTGACACGACTTCAGCCTTCGCTCGTTGTGAGAGTTCGTGGTCGCTGACGTCCACCGTTTCCTGATATCGTGCCGCTAACCCGGTAACTGCTCCCGGGTTGCCGTTCCGGAGATCCTGATACATCGGAAAGGAGAAGGTGTCATATAAGCCTCGGCTTGAGCCGCCGATAAACTGCCCGGCCCATGTAAGCAGAACCAATTGCTGTGGCTCCCGAACTGGCAGCAACTGCAGCAGCATCTGATTCACCATAGTGAACAGCGCAGTATTGGCTCCGATCCCGAGCGAAAGCGACAACACCGCGACCGCCGTAAATGCCGGCGTTCGACGTAACGTCCGAGCCGCGTAGGAAACTTCTCGTAAGAAGGACTCCAGCCGTGCCCCAGCTCGTGCCTCGCGCACTTGTTCCTTCACCTGCTCCATTCCGCCCACCTCTATCCGCGCAGCACGGTTAGCCTCGTCCGGTGTCAAGCCTTCCGCCTCCTTCTCGGCAATCAGCAATGCCAGGTAGGACTCCACCTCGGCAGCCAGATCCCGGTCAACACGCTTGTGCCAGACCACATTGCCAATCAACTTTCGTAGTCGCATCCACCAGGGCATGTGTCGTCTCGTTACGATTTAGCTTCAATGGCTCGAGTGATGGCCAGCGCAATACGTTCCCACTGGCGGACTTCGGTCTCCAATTGGCGCTGCCCCGCTTTGGTCAGCCGATAGAACTTTGCCTTGCGGTTGTTTTCGCTCTCACCCCAATCGCTGGCTAACCATCCCTTCTCCTCCAAACGATGGAGGGCGGGGAAGAGCGAACCTGGGCCGACTTCAAATGCTGCCTGCGTGATCTGAGTAATCCGTCGCGCAATGCCAAGGCCATGGCGAGGCCCTAGTGCAACTGCTTTCAGAATGAGCAGGTCAAGCGTTCCCTGCAGTAGACCGTTACGTTCAGCCACTAACAACTCCTATCGGCATCCGACTAGAGTGTGCCTGATGTTGATATCGAATGTCAATAGGAGCTGATAATTGAACATCAAATTGAGGTACGACGTCGGCCCGACCGTTGACTTCTATACAGGCACTGGGTTTGTTATGCGTGCTGAGATCTTGTTCTGAAGTTCACTTGCCTGAGACTGGCCAGGGAGAGACCAGAAGTGAGAGAACCACTACACCACAGATACACGCCAATCCACTCACAAGGTTGAACGGCACTCGCAGGAACATAAACACCTAAAAAGTGGGCGTGAAGTGCAGCAAGTAAAGGTTGATGAGCAACCTGTTTCGGGCCGCTGATCGCGAAGCTGCGTCCCTTAATTCTTTGAGCCTTGCTTCGTAGTGACCCCGTGCGCGATCCTGAGAACTAGAGCCATCGGAGTGGTCGATCATCGCTGAAGTCTATGTTCCGATGGTGGAGGGACTGAATGAAGTTTAAGGGTATCGCGCTCTTCTGTTCCTGCGTATTTGCTTTCACTTGGATCCTTGCGAAGGCAGAAGCTCCGGCTGTTCAGTTGGTCCGACAAGGCGGCACTAACAGGATCAACTCATTAGATGAACAGCTCCATCGCTCCATGAGGTGGAGCCATGGCGCCTACTTTGTCACCGATAAGATAGGCGGACAACCGCCTGTGGTTTATAGCCTGAATCGCGAGGGCGTTTGGACAACCACGGCGCACTTTCAAAATCCCCAACCTACCCAGTTTGACTCGTTTAGTTTTGATCGTCAAAGCAACGGAACCATTGTCTTATCCGGGCAATTTGAGACCGCCCCCAGAGCGGCATCGCCTTTCCTGGCCTGGATTTCTAGCGACGGAAACAATCAGCGAATCGTTCCTACAGAGCCCTACTTTCCTTATCGGGTCGCAGTGGCGCCCGATGACACGATTTGGACTTTGGGGTACGAAATGATGAATATGAACGACATGGACCCTGCCGTGAACCAGGAAGCCCATATCTTGAGGCACTTCGATGGAGCGGGAAAGCTGATTGAGTCAGCCTTCCCGCAGTCTCAGTTCAACAACTACGGCCGCTTTCGTCTTGCCCATAGCCTCTTTACCGCAACGCGAGACCGAGTGGGCTGGTATGGCCCGCAGCAAGAGGGCGCTACTTACACCGAGATCTCCCTCGACACCATGACGATGAAGGTGTACCCGGGCGCGTCAAGTGATCCCTCAAAGTCGAAGCTTCCGGTCGGGCTTGCCATGACAGACAGTGGCGCCGTATCAATATCTATCAATGACCACTCACCCTCTATTAGGACGAACTATGTTCTCCATCGAGCGTCATCAACATGGGTGCCCGTCAGCGTTCCTCCTATGGGTGACTGGAAATATACGCCTCTGTTGATAGGAAGCGATGGAGACAATCTCGTCTTTCAAGCCGGGCGTGAAGCGGGCTTCTTCAGCGTTCTGCAGTAGAACCCAGTCGTTCCGCCAGCACGACTAGATTAGGCGCTTGGATCGTCGGCACTGGCGCGAGTGGAAACGGTGCTTTCCCCGAATGTGTCAGCAGCGCTCCCTGCAAGCCGCAGGTCATCGCGCCCCAGATATCCCAAGGGTGGGCGGCCACCATCAAGACCTCTTCCGCTGGCAAGCCGGTCTGCTTTAACGCGTACTCATAGGTCTCATGCGCTGGCTTATATCTGCGCACCGCATCGACGGAAAGGGTTTGGTCAAAGTAGTCCGTCAGCCCAGCATTCTGTAACTGCTCGCGTTGCCCATCGGTACTCGAGTTAGTCAGCGTAGCCAAGCGAAAGCCTAGCCGACGCAGCTGCTCCAACCCAGGCTTCACATCGTGATGTGGCGGTAAAGCTTTCAGCTTTTGAGAGACCTGCATTGCTGCCTCTTGCTTGAGCGGAATGTGGAGTCCAGCCGCCGTCATCTCCAGCACTCCTTGCGTAATTTCTCCCCACCCTCGGTAGTCTGCAACTTCGTTGCATACGAGACTATGCTGCAGACACTCCAGATAGAACTCGCGCACGGTCACGGTGTCGCCAAAGATCTCGTGCAACTCAGGCTTGAGCGCATTGATGTCCAACAAAGTATCGTTCACGTCAAACAGCAGCAGTCGGATCACCCCTCCGTTGTCGCACATCGAACGCTGCTGCCTGCGACTAAGTGAATAGGCGTGTCATCGAACAGATAACCCGCATGAATAGCACACCAAACCTGTTTTCACCGTTTCAACTGGGCGAGGTCACACTTCCCAACCGGATCGTTGTCTCTCCTATGTGCCAGTACTCCAGTCGGGACGGCTTCGCTACAGACTGGCATCTTGTGCACCTGGGTAGCCGCGCATCAGGAGGCGCTGGTCTCGTCGTTGTGGAAGCCAGTGCCGTTACCCCTGAAGGCCGCATTACGCCAAGCGATCTGGGTATCTGGAAGGACGAACACATTAGCAAGCTGCGCCAAATTGTCGATTTTGTGCACAGCCAAGGCTCTGCCATCGGCATTCAATTAGCTCATGCAGGGCGTAAAGCCAGTATGTCGGTGCCTTGGGAACAAGAGCGCTTGCTCGGTCCGGCTGAGGGTGGGTGGACCGATGTGGTTGCTCCTAGCCTAGAGCCTTTCGCGTTGAACTACGCAGAGCCTAATGCGCTCGACAAGAACGGTATCCGAAGGGTGCGGGATGCGTTTGTTGCCGCGGCACGCCGGGCTGACCAGGCAGGCTTCGATGTCATTGAAATCCACGCCGCGCATGGCTACCTACTCCATGAGTTCTTTTCGCCGCTCAGCAACACCCGCACAGATGAGTATGGCGGCTCGTTTGAAAACCGAGTTCGGTTCTTGATCGAAGTGGTTGATGCTGTTCAGACTGTCTGGCCATCGCACAATGCATTGATGGTTCGGATTTCAGCAACTGATTGGACCGAGGGCGGCTGGGATGTCAAGCAATCAGTCGAATTGGCAAAGCTGTTGAAGCGACATAACGTCCATCTGATTGATGTTTCCTCTGGCGGTAATTTGCCGGGAGCCAAGATTCCGGTCGGGCCTGGTTACCAAGTGCCCTTTGCTGAACAAATTCGCCAGGAAGCTGGCATACCGACTGGGGCCGTGGGCATGATCACAGATGCTAAACAAGCTGATGAGCTTATTCAAAGCGAGCAAGCTGACCTGGTGTTTATCGCCCGCGAGCTTCTACGTGATCCATACTGGCCTTTGCATGCAGCCGAAGAACTAGGAGCGAACGTTGCATGGCCTGCTCAGTATCTACGCGCTGCTCATCGAGTAACTCCCAAGCGGGAAGCTTATACCCCTCAAGTGCCTGCGCTCGCTTCTGCTTAGTGTCACGCTTCTGTGCGAGCGTCTTGGGCTGCGGCATCGGGCGCCGGTCAAGACGGAAGCGAGGCGCTGCACCTGGTGCAATCGAGATGAGTTTAGAGCAGTTGAGCGATGCACGCATGCCGAGGATCGACGAAAGTTGAGTCGATATAACCTCATGGGCGCGACGGTCGCGGGCCGCCCAGACTGCTTTGATGGTTTCGCTACAGTTCGTACCACCACTCCTGGAGAGCAGCTACGGAGCTCGATGGTGCATTTGTAACCTGGGGCTGAAAACGGCGACGTATCTGGGCGTCCCCCGTACATTCAGCCGCAAACACCATCCTGCGCGGTACGTTAAGCCTATTACGTTTGCTTCGGCCCGGAGGTAGATCTTGCGTTGCCACCTTCGGTCTCGGATGACCATTCCGAGGGCCGCTTCCTATAAAGCCATGACGGGGAGGTCGCGCATGGAAATTGGGAGCGTCTTACCCAAGCCACTCATCAATAGGCAAACGACCCTAGGAAACGGTCTGAGCGGTGAAACTGTTTCTTTACTAGTTCAAGCATTCACTGCCCCCGAACTACGATAAGGCACATGACCTCTCGAAGAGCCGTGCTTGCGTTTGCTTTGATCTTCAGCCCGGCACTTGCTGCAGAAACTCAAACCGGAACCGCTGCCACTTCAGAAATGCTGGATTTGAGCATGTACTCGCGCATCCGAGACGAGGGTTTCAAACACTCTCACGTCATGGAGTACGCCGCGGCTCTCTCCGACAATATCGGTCCGCGGCTTACCGGTTCACCTGCCATGTCAGCTGCGAATGAGTGGACGCGTGCGCAGCTTGCCGCTATGGGTTGCAGCAACGCGCACCTGGAGAGTTGGGGCGAGTTTGGCATGGGCTGGACCCAACTTGGCGCTTCACTGAGTCTAGTTACGCCTGGGTCAGGTACCTTCTTAGCGCAGGCAACTCCATGGTCACCCGCTACCAAAGGTGCAGTCGAGGCAGATCTAATAGAAGTTCCGGCTATACAAGCTGAGGGCGAGATGACGGCCTGGAGAGGCAAGCTAAGAGGGAAAGCAATTTTATACGGGCAAGCAGCAATGTCACCTGAGGTCAACCCGGACGACGTTCCCAAAATGGAACATCTGGACGCGGCTAAACTGGCTGCTTATCGCCAATACCCGCTTACTGAAAAGAGCGACCAGACTCCGGACTATCGCAAGATATTCGCCGGGGCTGCCTTTAAGGAGAAGGTGGCAAAATTCTTCGCTGACGAAGGAGCAGTCGCGGTGCTTGAGCCAGGAGGCTCAGGGGGCGTGCTATACGACGACTTAAACTCCTCGATGGGCTGGTACGTTTTCAAGCCGGATCGAAGGCAGGCGATACCTGAGGAGGTGATCGAAACCGAGGGACGCGACCGCCTCAGTCGCCTGCTCGATCACAAGGTGCCCGTAAAGGTAAAGGTCAATATCGAGACGCGTTTTGATGGGGAGCATGCCCAGGGATACAACACAATTGCCGATATTCCCGGCACAGACCCGAAGCTGAAAGACGAGGTTGTGATGGTGGGTGGCCATCTCGACAGCTGGATTGCAGGCACCGGAGCTACTGACAATGGCGCAGGCGTCGTTGTGGCGATGGAAGCAATGCGCATACTAAACAGTTTGCACGTTCACCCACGACGTACGGTCAGGATCGGCCTCTGGTCCGGCGAGGAAGAGGGCCTTTGGGGCTCCTTCGGCTATGTCACAAGTCATTACGCCACCCTTCACCCTTCCACGGCTAAAGAGGATCGGGAAGTACCGTTGTATCTGCGAGATGCCATAGCGCCGCCAACAATGAAGCCCGAGGCGGCAAAGCTTGATGCTTACTACAACGTGGACAATGGCACCGGCAAACTGATGGGAATTTATACAGAGGGCAATCTAGAGATTGCAGAGATCTTCTCCCGGTGGATAAAGCCTCTGGAGGACCTTGGTGTAACGACGGTGAGTAATCGCAGCACTGCCTCCAGCGATCATGTGGCATTTCAACAGGCCGGGCTCCCTGGATTCCAGTTCCTGCAAGATCCCAGGGACTACATGAGCCGCACACATCATACGAATCTCGATACCTATGAACATCTAAGCGAGCCAGACCTGAAGCAAGCGGCTGTGGTGATGGTGATCTTCCTCTATAACACTGCTATGCGCGACAGCATGCTGCCTCGAACAGCGCCACCCCCTATGCGTCGTAACGAGCCGCTTGAGGGCTTGTACCCTAACTTGCGCAAGATAGCTAAAGGCATTTAGGCACTTTGTGAAAGGGAAGCTTATACGCTTTCTTACTTACCTTACGTTTGCCCTCCTGCTCGGAGGCAATCACACCGCTTTCCCGAGATCAACCCGGCAAATCTAATCGGAGACATCCCTGGCCTAAGGTCTACGGACTCACAAGCCAAGACCACGTCCGGGTGTCCCCAATCGACTGCGCTTACTGCAGTTTGTATGGCGAGAGACAAGCTGCGGTCTCGAGCAATTGTCTCCTTCGACCACCTACCGAAGCAGACCGAAGACTGCAACGCTGTTAGTGGTACCGACAAACACCTTGCCATTCGCAACAGTCGGAACAATGAACTTGTTGCCGGGCCCGAACTGGTCGCGTCCGTTCGGTGCCTGATTGCTGCTATAGAGTTCCACAGCGAGGTTACGTGCATCGTAGGCGTGCAAGCTTGCCGGTGATGTATTGTCAACCGCCCACACAATACCGTCGTTGTTGGCGTTAGATGAAACTGAAGGCGTTGTTCCAGGATAAGTAAAAGGCGTGGCCGTCACGGAAGTAGGTACCGTCGACAGCAAACCTTTTATAACGCTGTAAGACCGAAGAACGTCGCCCACTGACCCTAAATACACGCTGCCATTGAAAAAAGCCGGTGTCCCAAACTCTTCGCCTGAAAGAGCTTTGGGCAGTTCCTGGTAAATGGTTGAATTACTGTTCGGGCTGAACTTGCCCATGTTGTCGCGATCGACTACGTAGAGATTGCTATCTTTACCCGCGCCCACGGCGAGATGACGAACCTTACCGGCCGCATCCATTACGTCCGGCATCAGCATAATTCCACCGGAGCCCAAATCAAGATCCTGATCCGATTCGGAGATAGTGTTAAACATCGTCCAATAGTCGGTCACCGTCAGAGCAGGGAAGCGTGGGGTCAGCTTCACATACGCGTTGCCGAAATCTCCCTGGTTCGGAAAGCCGCCTGCATTCAGCTGCGTATCAAAGGTGCCGTTCGCTACTGAAATGAAAACGTTGCCCTGCGCGTCCGCTGCCGGACCGGCGCCACTGGCCCAGATGGAAGCTTCCGAACCGTGGGGTGAGAGATTAGTTACCGCCGCTTGCTTCAATGTAAATGCGTCATAAGCGATGACCCAACCGCTGTAGGGCCGGATATCGCAATGCGAAGACCAGGATGTATAAATCGTTCCGTTTGAGAGCAGCAGGCCTGCTCGCTCCTCGTGCTGCCTCGGGTCGAAAGTGATGAGTCCATTCGCACTTTCATCGCCGGTGCCTGGATACGTAGCCTGAATCTCGATAGGGCTGTTGGAGCGTTCAGCTCCGGTTGGCAGACTCAACGCGTGAAGGCGCTGGTGGTAGCGTCCGGTCGAGTCTTTGCTCATTGCAACAACGTACATTGTTCCGAGCGCATCCAACTTACGATCAATCACTGGGGTGGCAGTGATTCCAATCTCGGGCACAACTTGGCCGCAACCAACCGGGTCTGATGGAGTCTCGCCAGGAGCGAGCAGAGACCGATGCCACAGGATTGCACCAGTCTGCGCGTCAAAAGCATAGACGCTGTCATGTTCGGTGGCAGCAAAAACTGTATCGATCTTACCCCTGCCCGGAATGGGCAAAGCTTTGGCGAACAATGGCTGAGCATCTACTTTGCCGTCCATGGCAACAGTGAGTAGCTTGCCGAAATTCCCGGCATTCACGTTTGCTGGCGTTAATACACGTTCAGCAGCGTTCTGTCCAGTGCGGGAGTTGTCATTGTGAAAGGTGACAACATCGCCCGGTAATTGGGCCAAGCACAACGGCGTAATAGCTCCGGCGAGCGAAAAGGCAATCAAACCAAGGCCGAAACGATCACGGAAGTTTCGAGTTGTATTCATAGGAGATTTCGTTTGTGACAGTAGAAGAGACACGGAAAGAGCCTCGAGAATTACTCAATAGCCAAGATATTGGTCAGTTAGCAAAGAAAACCCCGCAACGAGATGTACTCGCTACGGGGTTTTATTGGCAGGAATGGAACTGCGTTAAGCCGGTTGGGGCTCACCGCCCACAAATCCGGGAAGGCCAGTACCAGGAAGGGGAGCGATTATCGTTCCACCATCGGCAGGCGGACTTTGTCGCGGAGTGCTCGCGAGTTTCGGAAGCATCTTGCCGTTGATTAAATCAATGACCTCAGATCCATCCAAAACCTCCCGTTCCAGCAAGGCCTCGGCAATACGAACCATCGCATCGGAACGCTCTTCAATGATTTGCTTGGCCTTACGATAGCCGTCCTCAACCAGCTTGCGAACTTGCTCGTCAATCCGGATCGCAGTGGCTTCACTGTAATCACGATGTTGTGCAATCTCACGACCTAAGAAAATCTGCTCGTCTTTCTTGCCAAAGCTCAGCGGACCAAGCTCACTCATGCCCCACTCGCAGACCATCTTGTGAGCCATTTCAGTTGCCCGCTCGATGTCGTTACCGGCACCGGTTGTCATCTGCTCCAGGAAAATCTCTTCGGCAATTCGGCCAGCCATCAAGATAGCCAGCCGAGTCTGCAGATACTTCTTGTCATGCGACAGCTTGTCATCCAGCGGAAGCTGCATAGTCAAACCAAGAGCCATGCCACGTGGAATTATGGTGACCTTGTGCAGTGGATCGGCGTGTTCCAGCAGCGCCGCCACAATAGCATGACCGGCTTCATGATAAGCGGTCATCTTCTTTTCCTTGTCGCTGATGATCATGCTGCGCCGTTCGACGCCCATCATCACCTTGTCTTTGGCCAGTTCGAAATCGTACTGAGTAACAACTTTGCGGTTCTGGCGAGCAGCAATCAAAGCAGCCTCGTTCACCAGATTTGCGAGATCTGCCCCAGCAAACCCCGGCGTGCCTCTTGCAATTAGGGAAAGGTCAATGTCGTCGGAAAGCGGAGTCTTCTTGCAGTGAACTTTTAAAATGCTCTCGCGTCCACGAACATCAGGCCGATCTACAACTACTCGGCGGTCGAAACGACCCGGTCGAAGCAGGGCAGGATCCAGAACATCAGGGCGGTTCGTTGCAGCTACTAAGATAACGCCTTCATTCGATTCGAAGCCGTCCATCTCAACCAGCAATTGATTCAGCGTCTGTTCGCGTTCGTCGTGCCCACCGCCGAGACCCGCTCCACGATGTCGACCGACAGCGTCAATTTCATCGATAAAGATAATGCAAGGCGCGTTTTTCTTGCCCTGTTCGAACAAATCGCGAACACGGCTGGCACCGACGCCAACAAACATCTCAACGAAGTCCGAACCAGAGATAGAGAAAAAAGGAACATTGGCTTCACCAGCAATCGCGCGTGCCAGCAAAGTCTTACCTGTGCCGGGAGGTCCAACCAGCAGCACACCCTTTGGGATGCGACCGCCCAGCTTCTGGAACTTCTGTGGTTCACGCAGGAACTCAATGATTTCTTGCAGCTCTTCTTTAGCTTCTTCTACTCCAGCAACGTCTTTAAATGTGACCTTCTTTTGCTGAGAGGAATGGAGTCGCGCTCGACTCTTGCCAAAGCTTAACGCCTTGTTGCCGCCACTCTGCATCTGGCGCATCATAAAGATCCACAGCCCGAGCAGAATCAACACCGGAACGGCATTGAACAGAATGCCGACCCACCCGCTGCCCGTTGAATCCTTCCACGAGTACTTGACGCCCTTTTCCTGCATCACTTTGTAGATTTCGGGATAGTTCGGAGGAATGACGGTGTGGAAGCTGCGACCATCGGTCATGGTCCCCTGAACTTCGGAGCCTGTGATGTTGGCTTCCTTGATCTTGCCGTCCTGGACCGACGTAACGAAATCAGAGACAGAAAGACCCTGCGGCGACGGACCGCGATTAGTTCGTACCGCCATGTACACCAAAACGACCGCACAGATGATTACCACCCAAAACACTGCGGTCTTTACATTTGAACTCATTGATTCACCTTTTGCCGGCTACCGAATAACCAGCCCGAACGAAAAGCTCGGCTTCTAACCTCACCTATAATGACGTCGAACTTACCGGTTTCGATTCACTTACGCTCCCCGCAACCGAAGTTGCACAGGCCATTGGGGCTTCAAACCGGATTTGCAGTGCCGAGCGACTTCCCACGGCTGCGGCAAACTGTGAGGCAACCCCAAAATGCCGCACCCATACGATCTCGCGGCCTGCCACCATTACGGGCCAGTGCCGCCGCTCCCAGAGCAGTATTCTGAACTCCTGGAAAAGCGTTCTTAACT
>CALMAV010000050.1 GCA_937859895.1 uncultured Bryobacterales bacterium
GCACTGCATTAATGATCTGTTCAACAGTGACGTGTTGATTCCCTGCCCTGTTTGCACAATCCAGTAGGAGCTTTTGAGCAGCATCTTCATCCATCGAGTCCAAGCTGCTTTCTACAAATGAGCGAAGCCTGTCGACGTCCGACGACGGTTCATTACTTATTGTTTCTCTTACTAAATGTATAGGTGTGAGGCCTATACCCCCTATAGGTGTGGAACCTACACCCGCTGTAGGCGTGGTGCCTCCACCTGGCTTTGAAACTACAGGCTCGAAGCCTATAGGCTCATCGCCTGTAGGCGAGAGACCTATAGGCGATAACTCAGAATTATTGTTGGGGCTGGTTAAAAGTTCTACTTTTCTGCCACCATACCGATGCGCCCAAATTAATCCCTCAGTCCTGCGCTTTTCGAGGATAGCCTCACAGCAGAAAACCTCATAGACAGTTGCACTGCCGACTGTACTCGGTTTGAGAACCTGGAGAGCTAACTTCTTCTGCAGTTCGCGAATTGCGTCTTGGATATTGGATCGATCAATCCCTAAGGCTGCTTGAATCTGTCCATACCCAGCTTGGACATAGTGAGACCGACTTCCATTAACCTGCCGACCCTTTCGCCACAAATACCAGTACAAAGCATTCTGTGTTGCTGAATGACCATCTTCTACTTTCGTAGCCGGGATAACCTTCCCACGGCTTTTTGGTGTAGGTGGAGAGGCCGACAATTGGCTTAAAACATCAGATATAGGGATTGGTAAACTCTCACCTGTGGGTCTCACACCTATAGGTGCTAACTTTGTGACAACTTGAGAAATAGCTACCTCAGGAAGTGGGTCAACACCTAAGGATTCCTTTCGCAGTTGATTCTGAATACCCATAGGCGCGAGACCTATAGGTGCAAAACCAACATCGGGCTCAGAGGAAGTTGCCTTGGAACTGGCTGGCCCAGCAACTGAGGAGCTATTCTGGGGCTTCTTTAGAAGGCTTTGACGCGATCTACCTATAGGTGCTAGACCTGTAGGTGCGGACTCCCTAAAGGCCATGAGCCCATTAAGGCTAGAGCTATTGGCCATTTCGTCCAGGTCTAAGGGCTCGATGCGCTTTCCTTTAGGCATTCACGTTCCAGTTGGCTAGCTTGCAGTGGCTCGCGCAGGTAAAGCTTCAGTCTGAAAGCTCTCGAGAAGTAGCTCGGCTACAGCGTTATAGTCCTCAAGGGCCTTAGACCTAGGATCGTAATCAGCGAGGAAAACTCGATCTTTGGCGGCCTTAACGACTGCAGTATCCGTCCGGATGCTCGGGAGCAGGGGAACTTCGCGTTGTTGGCTGAGGCGACGCAGACTTTCGAGAATAGGTTCTGTCATCGCGAGCCGGTTATTGACAATTACGGGTAGAAGCCCAATAACACGAATGGGCTCCGGCCGCTTGAAAAGCTGATTCAATTCCATAGCAGCGCTGATGCTAGCAACAGCTCCTTGAACACTAAGCGGTTCCATAGCCACTGGCGTTAGAATATGGCGGGCATAAATCATGCCGCATGTTTGAAACCAAGAAAAGGATGGTGCGACGTCAATGATTACGGCCTGATATTCTGAGTCCGCTCCAGAATCAGCCAGTGCGCGCTCAAACATCACATCCCGGCTCTGCTGTGTGGCAATGATATCTTCGGCCTGCTGCGTTTTACGAGAAGAGCAAAGAACATCTACCATTGGATGGGCAGGTACTACGCACTCTTTTAGGGCGTACTCGTTAATTAAAAAGTCATATAGAAAAAACTGTGGCTTTATACGCAAGATGCTGCTGATTGAGCCTTGAGAATCCGTATCGATTACCAGAGTCTTCAAGCCTCGATCAGCAAAGCATCGGGCGAGAGTCACTGCCGTAGTGGTTTTTGCTACCCCACCGCGTTGTTGAGCGCAAACCAAGCGAATCATGCAGTCAATGCCTCATCAGTCCTTAAGTCGGAACTAGCTAGTTGTTCACGGAGCAAGTCAATTTCTGATCGACTCCATCCCCGCCTATTTTTGGCCAACATTCCCACTGGGGGTTGTATTTCGCCGCTCAGCAGACGTCGTTGAAGCGTTCTCTGCGAAATACCAAGTTCTCGACAGGCTGTGGCATCCGAGAGGAGATAACGTTTTTGCTGGTCGCTCACTTGTGCTCGCTTCAACAAGAAAAGTGTAAGTTGTTTCAAGCACTAAATGCAACAAAAACCGCGACACGTTGCAAAAAACCACGACAGGCCGTATCGAAGCCAAACATCTACCTGTACCTATAGGTCTGACACCTATAGGCATAATTTACAAGTTTTAGTCTGTAGCAGTATATTTCGTCAAAATGTCCCCTTTTGCGACCAAGTTGCAGCTACTTAGGTAAGTACTATGCAGGATTTTAGTTTGGCTTGCTGATCATGAAACAAACCTCGATCAGAAAAGGTTTATCCATGTCCACAGAGGCTTCTGATAACGCGGTTCAGGTTTCATTGCTGTTTGCGCAAGGCGTAGATGCCGGTGCGAAATTAGCTCTTAGCTGGATCGAGAAGGAGTTAAAACGCTTTCACCAAGCTAGCGTCTGTCCTCGGCACTTGCTGAGCGCCATCCGGGCTCAAACTCGGTTGGTAGAACGATCTTCTTTTACCCGTTCTGTGCTTTGCGCTCAAAAGAGGGGTCGGCGTAGTTGTGATACTTAGGAGGTTTATCCGCAAAGCCTTACGTTATTGCTTGCTGGCGTTTTTGGTCGGCATTGCATGCGCATGTCTGATAGTCCTTGTAGCCGCTAGCTATCGTGTTGCGACAAAGCCGAAGCCAAACTCGCCAGAGGCTCTATTAGAAAAGGCCGACGAATTGGCTTGGCTTAGTAATTGGATTGATGCGGAGCCGCTGTACAAGCAATCGGAACTGCTGTTTCGGCAACAACACAAGCTGAGCAAGGCTCTCTATGCCGAGGTTAGTCAAATCCCACCTTCGTCAGGCTCCAGCAACATATCGGAGTTGATTTGGCGACTTACCCAATGCCTGACCCTGCCGGAGGCCAGCGATGAAGAAACCCGACTTCGCATCCTGACTATTCGTGGAATCGTTGAAACCAACTATGACGCAGCTATCGCTCGAAGCACCTGGGCGATGGTGGAGGACCTTGCTAACCGGCGACACCACTATTTGCTTGCTTCTCGTGCTTCTGGGGAAGAGGGCATCGCCGCCTATTTAGCAGGTGACGTTACAAGCGCAAAGCGACGAGTCCTGAAAGCATGGAGTGTAGCCAAGATGTTTCGGGATACCGCTGCTATTGTTCGGTACTCAAGCGTTTATGGTGCTGGTCTGGTAGACCTCCACAACTTTGCTGAGGCATTAGGACCTCTCGATGACGCCATTCTTCGTGCTAACAGCACGCCAGGCATGGCTTATCCCAGCATCGCTGTAAATTACAGAATTGCTGCGCTGAGTGGATTACATCGATACGCCGAAGCGCAAGCGCTTACTTCAGAAGCTCTTCGTTACCCGCAACAACATCATCTGCTTGGCATGTTGTACAGTCTTTTGGAAACTCGTGGGGACCTTTATGAGCAAATGGGAAACTGGACTCAAGCGGTAAAGGACTATGAGACCGCCATTGATGATGCAAGAAAAATCTCGTATTGGCGAGGGTTGGCTGAGGTAGGCGGCCCTCTTGCTCGCGCTTACGAGCACCAAAGCCGATTAAGTGAGGCGCTGGCCACAATCAATGAAGCGATCGAGGCAAACCAGCGAACACCAGATGAGCTGCATTTCGTTCCTCAGAACCTTGCAATCAAAGCTGAGATTTTAGCCAAGCTGGGCCAGCTCAAAGCTTCTAATTCCCTGTACCAAAAGAGTGCTGATCTAATCGACTCTTTGTTAACCACCGTGCCGACGCCTCAAGTGGAGCGACTATTACTAAGCGAACTAAGTAATGTCTACTCAGGCTACTTTGCATCTCTTTGTGATCAGAACCAGTATCAGCAAGCGTTTCAAGTTATTGAGAAAGCACGCGGAAGAGTTGAAGCACAGTCTCTTCAGCATCATGAGACAGTCCCAGTACACCCAGCATCGAAGGCTGAACAACGACTTACTGGTTTAAATCTTCAGCTCATCAATACCGAAGAACCACGAGCTAGGCAGCAAGTTTTTGCAGCAATTTACGATGCTGAACAGCAACTTGACCCTGGTTCTCTGGCAGGAAAGACAGCCTTCGATCCTGTCTCGTTGCTGCAACTCCAAAATCGCTTGGACCCAACAGAGTTAGTTGTGGAGTTCGTCCTAGATGAGCCCCGGTCATATGCCCTGGCTGTAACAAATCACTCCGTAAATAGGTACGTGCTGCCTGGCAGAAACATTCTTGAAGCTCAGGCCTCACAATACCGAAGTATTATCCGTCATCAGAAAGAAGATACGGGGTTGGCGCAGCTACTCTTTAATGAGCTGCTTGGGTCAGTTGCCGAATACAAAACTACTTCAAGCCTCATCGTTATACCGGATGGCCAGCTGCACCTTCTCCCCTTTGCAGCATTAAGCGACAACGGGCGTTATCTGCTCTCTTCCCACACTATTAGTAGTGTTCAATCCGGAACCGTCCTTCACATCCTTAGAACTAGGCAACAGCAGATGCGAGCCTCGGCCCCCGCTCCGCTTCCTTATGTGGGTGTAGCTGCATGGACTAAGGCTCCCGATAATCGAAACTTTGTCTTACGTGCTGTTTCAGGGCCACAGCGGAGTGAATTGATTCCTCTTCCAGAGAGTGAACATGAGGTGAAGTTCATTGCAAAGGATCTTCCCAAGCCCAGCACTTTACTACTCGGTGGTGATGCTACGGAAACCCACTTCAAAGAACTACCTCTATCAGAATTCAATGTTTTTCATCTTGCTTTACATGGATATGCAGATCTTGATTACCCAGATAGGTCCGCATTGGTCTTTGCTCCTCAAGAACGCTCAAGTGATGATGGTCTTTTGCAAATCCGTGAGATTCGACGTTTGCACCTGAATGCAAATCTTGTGACTCTTTCTGCGTGTAACACAGGTGTGGGTCCTGTGGGACAGGCCGGAGTCGCTAATCTAGTAGGCGCCTTTATTGAGGCTGGAGCGCAAAGTGTTGTATCAACATTATGGGAGCTTGAAGATCATGCTACGTCTCACTTAATGAGAGCCTTCTACCAGCATTTAGCAAATAATGAAGGGAAGGCCGAAGCTCTTCGTCAGGCTCAGCTCACCCTTCAAGCTGCGGGATACCCGCCCTATTATTGGGCCAGCTTTGAACTGGTAGGAAATCCAACTGGAACACTCGGCACTGCTACTACTGTTAATCAAGCTCGTCCATGACCTTATCAAAACCTCAGCGTGCGTCCATTCTTCGAAGGGTTGAATCCCTCGTCCAAAAGAACTTCTTTGACCCGAATTTTAACGGACACAATTGGAAGGAGATTGTTGATCAAAGTCGGAACCGAGTTCTTAATGCAAGCACGACCCAAGAGTTCGAGGCCCAGATTGCCTCCATGCTCACTAAGCTCGAATCTAGTGGCTTAGGGCTGCTAGGGGCAAGTACGAATATTACACCTCGGAATGCCATCAATGCTAGCTTTGCCGAGGTTGAAACGTCTGATGGTGGACTTCGCTGGGTATTTCAGGATGTTCTTCCAGATGGTGTAGCTGAACGCGCCGGCATTCGGCCTGGTGATGTTCTTTTGTCTGTCGCCGGAAAAGAAATCAGTCCATCTCACAAGCCAACATTTCAAATGGGGCGGGACATTAGCCTTGTGGTATCGAGAGGTGGCCAGTACAGTAATCTTCAGATAAATCTGCACACACCAGACCCGAAGTATAAAGATAATCCATATGCAGAGCCTAGAAGCATCACCGCAGCTGTCACTGATGCCTCATTAGGCCGGCTTCGCGTGAGTTTGTTTCCAGGCAAGATCGGTATCGATTTCTCGAACCAACTGAATGCCACGTTTACAAATCAACTCGGCAATACCGATCGCTTGCTGATTGACATTCGAGGAAACCCCGGCGGCGGTGTTGGCGCTCTCCGCCTAATGAGCTTCTTAACGCCAGGCATTCAGCCAGTTGGTTATAGCGTAGATCGTACTCGCGCAGAAAAAGGTTATGATCGGCAGACCCTTCCGCGGTTTAACAAGATACCTCGTTCTAAGCTCGGTATCGCAGTCCTTGCCTTTAAGTTTTATGGGGAGAAGTCAGTGGTCTTAGAAACTGAAGGCCTCGGACCAAAGCGCTTTCACGGCCGTGTTGTTCTACTGGTAAACGAGCACTCGACGGGTGCAGCTGAGATGGTCGCTCAATTCGCTAAAGAGAATGGATTAGCAACTATAGTTGGTACGAAAACTCCCGGACATCTTGCTGCCAGGTCTGCTTTTAAGGTTGGACTCGGGTACCGAATCACAATCCCAATTGGCGCCTTTATTAGCTGGAAGGGGGCCAGAATCGAAGGTCACGGAGTGGATCCTGATGTGATTGTTCCGTGGTCGTACGAAGACGCACGGCAGGGTACTGACACCCAGCTTAATAAAGCAGTAGAAATCGCTAACGCTCTTTAAGTACTTACTCCACCTGCAACGGGTAGAAGTATGACGATTGGTCCTGATTGTGGGTAGTTGCAAGAAAGTACGATCCTGGTCGGGTTGTTCGCAAGTCCAAGAGCACGGTCACGGTTCTACGACGATCATCGCCCACAGCACTTGCAGTACCACTGGCTAAAACGCGCGCTGAATCTCGGTCAGGACTGACCGCGATTATGTAGAGCCCCGGATCGCTGAGCTTGGGAAGAACGACAGTAACTCTGACTGTTGAACTTGGCAATGAAACGGCGTCAAGACGCTTTGCTTCACCGCCGCGCAAGGTGCCGTAATTTGAAAGATCCACAGTCTTGCTTACCTGAGATGACTGTCTTGCCTCATTCACCTGCGGCCGGTTTAAATTCGTAATGTAGATTCCCACTCCACTGGCCACTAGAAGGCAGGCTGCAGCAGCCCATGGCAGTACGTGTTTTTGGAAAGACTTCTTCTGTGATAAAGCTTCTTTGAAGGCACGGAACTCTGAGAAGCAGGGAGAACAGGAAGCCAAATGAAGTCGAGCCGGATCAGTCTCTGACAGTTTGTTGGCAGCAATAGCACGAAGAACGTCTTTACCAGGACACCCTTCTCTTCCAGGATTCGGATTCGCTTTTAGAAAGAATTCTCTTGCCGGATCGGGGTTCACAGACTCTCGACTTTCAACTTTTGACCTCAGGAGCAATTGCCTCGGTATTTGTCGACCGCTTTCGTGAAACCACAGAGGTTCGGTCATGTGGCCCGGCAAGTATTACACTCATCTTTTCCTTTGCTCGATATAGAGCTTTTTTAGCCGCTTCCTGGGTTAATCCTAGAGCTGCACTTATAGCGGTAGGTGTTCCCATGCCTTGCTCGATCAATACCAGAATCTGACGATCCCTTTCCCGTAACTTGGCCTTAATCTGCTCGAAAAGGATTTCGTTCTCAATATCTTGGAAGGCTCGATCCGGTGTTCCACCAGCTGCCCATTCCAATGCCATCTCACTTGCTGGTACTACGACTAACGGATGAGACCGGAACCATTGATGTACCTTCCCAATCATTGCAGCCAAAGCGTACTGGTTGAGTGATTTGATTTGGTCGAGACGACGGCACATGGATATTGCCAGAACCTCTGCCATGTCAGCGACGATAGCTTGATCTACTCTCGGAAAATGGTGGACAGCATAAAGGTACGCGCGCTGAATCGCTTCCCTTAACTCCGGGCTTACAGGTCGGCCGTCATCATCAACAAGATGAAGCAAAATTGTCGTCACTCGGCGGTGTTAACTAATTTTACGTGTGCTGTATCAAGAAAACGACATTATTTACTATGTAAATCTTCGTAACGACCGTCTTCGAGCGAGTCTTCCATCAGCACAGATCAAAGCTGAATCTATTTTGCAGAGTATCGTACGATGCACTGATTGATTCTTAGAACTCTTGCTGTGCTGAATCACCGGGCATCTGTAGCTAAAGCTTCCGAGTAATCCACTGCGCTTGGGCGAAAGCTACGTTTACGGAGTGGCTCCGATGATCAAATATGGAACCCCTCATTGCCGGGTTCCATGCCTCCGCGCTAGGATTTTCGGCCAAGAATCTGGCCTAGTTCGCTGCGACTCAGCAACTCTCGTACTCTCCGCTTAAGTGCTTGGACACCAATGTTGTCGTTACTATCCCGCTGACTCAGCCATTTAGCCAATTGCTCTGGACGGACCTTACTTCGCGTACCTGGCTCATGGACCGTAATTTCTACTTCACTGAGCGTGCCACCCAACTGGTGAAGCTGCTCGAGGCCGGCAGCCGCTGCTTCGAACAATGTTGCCGCTTGCACGCAGACAATCAGAGGGAGCCCGCGGTGATCCTGCCCTTGTACCAAACACACCTTCCGTGGCACGAATGCAGTGTACCAGATATGTTCGCCTTTTCTTCGCTATTCTTGTTTGCCGCATGCCTGGCGTTCCCAGCGATCTTTCTCCCGAGCTGCTATGCGAGATTGCCATTGCATATTGGATGGCTCATCTGCGCCTCCGCAGGCTAGGGGCCGGACATGATCAATGACATAGCCGGGACAAGCTCCTCGCGTATCACCAGTTACCGGGCATGGGTTTTCGCTGCGGAAGGCATACCGGGCGGTGCTGTCGCGGTGAATGCGTCCGTTCGGATTTCGTTGGCAGCGCTCGCAACGGGGTCCGCCCAAAAGCAAGGGGGCAAGCAGAAGCGCCAGGGTCAGCCGCATAGCCAACTTATCGGCACTTCGACCTCAAACCTTTAGGGCTGTAGAAAATTAGCTTGAATGAAGGCTAAATTCGCGTTGGAGGCTGTCGAGAGCGATACGCAGGCCAGCCAGCTTGCATTGCATCTCAAGCCGCTGTTCCATACGTCTAATACGGGGAAGAAAATGGGCAATGCTTGCATAGCCCTGTTCGGCCTTGGCGAAAACCCGTTGGGCGGCAGCGCCGTCGCCCATTTGCATTTCTGTCCTGACCAGATCGGCGAAGGTAGAACAAACCCCCAGATCCGTGTGAAGAAAATCGACCAGGTTCGTCTCGGCTGCTTCTTGCAACTCTGAGAAGTCCCGCAACTTGTCCATTCCTTATTTTGGGGCAGGGCAGCGCGTAGTGAACTGCGAGTTGTTCCGGTCCGATCGAAAGCCGGTATCTCTTTCTGAGTTATCCGTCGTAAAACTTTGCATAGCTGGCATCATGGCACTGGCAATGAGTTATGAACGCTGATCGGACAGAGGTCTCCTGGGGATCAAGACAAAAGCAAGTGGCTCATCCGCATTGAGATTGGTGGGGAAGTGATCTGCCGGTTTTCTGAACAACCGCAAGATAGCCTTGCGGATGGTGCGGCAGCCCTTAGCTTTCTATATGTGGGCTTAAGTGTTGCGTTGGGTTTGGCTGGAGCTTGGCTTGGCTTGTTGATCACCAATAAGCTATGGCCCCACTAAAGCTTCGATACTGCGGGTGGTCTCCCCACGCACGTCCCTCAGTGAGCACCTTGCACAAATTGTCTTACGACTCCTTGAGCAGCTGAGAGAAGGCGGAACCGACAGACTCGAGCCAAGGTGCGTAATCGAGAAATGGCTTCAAGATAATTGCCTGGACTCCTAGCACCGAAGCCCTTGGCTTATCATCTGAATCGTCCAGATGGCTGAAGATCACGGTAGGAATAGAACGTAAGCTTTCGTCTTGTTTAACCTTTTCGAGTAGTTCCCAGCCGCTCATCCTGGGCAGCTTCAAATCGACAACGATGAGGTCAGGGCGAGGAGCATCGAAGTACGGACCTCGGCAATGCAGAAACGCCTGGGCTGTTTCTCCGTCGCACACCCGGAATACAACGATGGCCATCTCCAGGTGCTGGAGCGCAGATCGCAACAGATACGCTGCCGGGTCATCGTCTTCGACATGCAGTACGACTTTGCCTGCCACCTACTCTTATTATCGAGGATTGCCACCTTCTGAGTTATCTGGTGTAATTGCACTAATCTATCGCCAATTAAATCTGTGTTGCAATACCTTATTGCAACGTAAAAAGGCCCGCCAACTTTCTTGCTTCGACTTGTTGCAAAACCGCTTGTTTCCGCAATGTAGGCGAGTACTGAGCGCGTTCCAACTCGGGCGCCCCTGGACCAAAACTTCCGAGAATGCGACTTCGCAGAACTTGAACGCTTTTAAAGTTAGTCCTGCACAATCAGTGAGGAAATCCACCACTGGCCCGGTTTGGTCAGTAAGCCATTCTCAGGGTCCATCTGCCAGGTACCGTCCACAAAGACCTGATAGGCATACCTGCCGGGTGGGAGATGGACTTGCCCGACCCACTCCTCACCTGTCTTCTGCAGGAGCAAAGCGTCCTTGCTGTAATTGTTAAAGCTTCCGGCTATGGCCACATGCTCTGCATTGGGGAAAGCCCGTAGCCGGAAACGGACAAGGCCGTCTTTGTTGGAGAAAAGGTTTGCCTGATGATCTTCCGTGGTCACCTGAAAAGTGCGAGCAAACTCCTTATCTGCTTCCCCGTTCCTTCCAGTCGCTCGCAACAGCACTCCTCTATCCCCGTGCGTTCGATCAATGTCGTTGAAGCGCCGGTTCTCTTCTTCCAAGAGCTTCAGGCCCGTTGCCGGATCACCCTGGTTTGCCAGAGCATATGCAGCCTCCCGAAACTGCTTTGCGGAGTTGTGCACAAGAAGCTTTTGATCCTGGAGGACTGCATCTGCGCCTCTCTCTTTGACAGCGACTGCTAACGGAGTGGGCACAAGGCTTTCCATAGCCATGTCGTGGTCGCCCTTGCGCAACTCCTCGCTCAACGAAAGTGTGACCGGATGCAGGTAGTCCTGCCGAACGTACAAGAGGATCTGCCGACGTTTTAGATCGATCGCTTCCGAGTAAAGCGTGGCGTTGCCGGGATCGCGCTGCGCTGACGCCTGCAATGCATGGCTGACCGTGTTAATTGACACCGGCTTCAGGTGAATCTCTTGCTGTACCGTGCGCCTGCGCCAGCAGACCTGATTCGCCTCGGGATCATCTCGTAAAACGTAATTTGTTAGCACGAAGTCCGACTCCCCGGGCTTCTTTCGAACAATGTAATTCGCGTGAACGACTGCGTAATCGCCGCTTGCATCTGCCAGGAAGATTTGAGCCTTCTCCTGTTCGACAAGATTAAACCTACTCAACAAGATCAAGGCTTGTTCCACCGAGGCAGCCTTGCTGAGAACGGGTACGACCGCATACCCGTTCAGGTCGGGCAGCCCGGCTTTCCGCCGTAGCGGAATACTCTCAGGCAAGGCCGCGGCGTCAAAGAACACGCCTTTGTCGTTCATCCCGCCTTCCGGCTCAATCTGATTGCCACCCCAAAGGACATAGCCATGCTCACCATGGACCGCCGAGTGAAACCAAAGGTGTGTTGGAGTATCGGGGCTGTTATCTTCGTTGTTCCCGATTAGAACCTTCCTTGACGTACTTTGCAAGAAAATGGTGCATGCGTTCAACGAAGGGGTGAGGCTGGCTACCCCAACGGTAGCCGCAATGAGTGCACGCAAGCTGCGGAAGGCCGGCATGCCTTCAGTATGCCAAGTAAAACGTCGTAAGTACCGAGAACGCGCATCTCGTCACCTACTCTGGCTCAGTCGCTGTTTAGTGCATCGTTGCGAAACCCTTCGTTTAAACAACTTAAGTAAACCCTGGGCGACTACCCACGGGTAATCGTCACGTCCAATTCACCTAGATGCCGACAACACGTCAAGTGGAGGACATGCGATTAAGCCACTCCAGACGGGCGGGCAACCAATACCGCCGTCTCTGATTGCATCGTGTTCCGCGTGATAATTTTGACGCGAGAGCGACCACTGCTTCGATAGCAGTGAGAAGGGACGTTTTTCGAAATTGCCAGAACGCAAATCTGACTTCGACTTGGACGAGGAGGATGACCGTAGGAACGAAGAAGATGACGAGGACGAAGACTTGGACCGCCAGCATCGGCAAGACGAGGAGGACGATGAAGACGTTTATAGCGACGACATGACACCGAGTTCGCCGGAGTTGCTGACGCGCATCGAACGCTTGATGACTCTTCGCGATTAGGGTAACGCGGGAATGGGTTGCCTCCAGTGACCCACCATTTTCCGCTACACTCGGCTCATGCTCGTTTGTCCCGTCCGGGACTGCCGCATGTCGCTTCTACGCGAGGAGCGGCAGGTGCTTTGTCCGCGCAGACACTCGTTCGACATCGCGCGTAGCGGATACATCAACCTGCTCCAACCGCAGGAAAAACGATCAAAGCAGCCGGGCGATACGGTGGCTGCCGTCGCAGCTCGACGGCGATTGCACGATCGCGGCTTAAGTAAGCCGCTCCTGCAAGCGATTGAGCAGACCGTGACGCCATCACCGAACGATACAGTTCTCGACGCCGGCTGTGGTGATGGTTTCTATCTTGGCTCCCTGGCCCGCCAGATCGGCTTTAATGCGCATGGCGTGGACATCTCAACACGGGCAATTGAGGCGGCGGCGCGGCGCTACCCGGAATGCGAGTGGATTGTGGCTAATGCCGATCGTTCCATACCTTACGCAGACAAGTCATTCTCGACCGTCCTGTCGATCACGGCGCGGATGAACGCGGGCGAATTCCGGCGTGTACTCCGCGACAAGGGACGCCTCCTCGTCGGCCTTCCGGCGCCGGACGATCTTGTCGAACTGCGAGGGCCGGGCCGCGATCGCGTCCCGCGAACGCTCGAGACATTCGGGCACGATTTCACGCTGGTCGATCGACGTCACATTGCTATCGAGGCCAATCTCGACGTTACCGCCATTCGCGACGTCCTACTATCAATCTATCGACCAATGCAATTGCAGCAGGCCGTAGCGATGGCGGTAACATTCAGTCTGGATCTGTTACTGTTTCGAGCCGCGTAGACCTTCTGACTCGCCCCGCTGTCCCTTCACTACTGAGTGAAACGCAACCGGTTGTACTCACATCCACCGGCGAGAACGATTCGTGCATTGAGACGCCACAGACCTTAATGTTTCAACCGGTAGACGCGTAATCGAACGCAGCCTGTCCCTTCAGCTCACTGGAGGGTGGTTTACGGAAACGAACTGGTAGGGGTTCTGGAGCGCGGTTAAAATTCACCATGTAATTGCCAAACCGGTTGATGTGCTCGGTCTGATATGGGGTCAGCGCAGCGAGAGCTTCATCAGAGGCTTTGAGTCCATCTTGCTGAAGCCGCTCCAGAGCGGAAGAGAGAGTTACCAGATTGTGGAAGACCAGAAGGTTGGCCACTAGATGGTTGTACTTGATGAACTTTCGTTGCTCATCGCGCGTGTTCTCTGCGATGACGCTGTCGCCGCCGAAAGAGATCCATTGCACGAATTGGTTAAAGCGCTCGCTCTTGTTCGTTGCAGACTGGATCACTCGCCGAAGGTCCACGTCCGAAATGAACCGCAACAAGAAAATGGTGCGCACGACCCGGCCGAGTTCCCGGAAAGCGAAGTACAATTTATTCTTTCGTGAACTGCTATTGAGTCGTCGCAGTATATCGGAAGGTAGTAGGTGCCCTGTTTTCACCGAGACCGCAACGCGCAGCATGTCTGGAAGCATGTGGGCGATCAGATCCCATTCCACATTGGCACTGAAGAGTTCGTCAATATGTTGATACTGACTGGCGGGAGAAGGCCGGAACAGAAGCTGGTCCTTCCAGTTTCGAATGCGGGGCATCAGCTCGATGCCGAGTAGATAAGCCAACCCGAAGATGGCCGTGCTCTGTCCCTGTGTATCGGCATGAACCGTATCGGGCTGAACATCGGATTTGTTTTCCTGCAGAAAGTCCAGGATGTAGTGGCCTTCCCAAGAGCCACAGGTGGTGAAACGGCTCATCAGAGCAATGTAGTTGTCCGAAACGAGATAGTAGCCGATGCCGCCATATCCGCCATACCGGATGTGATATTCCGACATGAGTGTTTGAGGATAGAGATCCCACTTCATACCATCGGCCGAGGCTGACTTGCCTGATCCCCACAGCTCCTGTAAGGGAAACTCGACATAAGCATTCACAACGGTGGTGATGGCATCGTTCAGGTTCGCCTCGGTAATGTGTCGCTGATTGACAAAGGCCAGCTTGAATCGGTCAAGGCCTTTGACCGACCGTGCCGTTTGCGTTGGCCCTAGATTGCATCCGTAGCAGAAGGCGGTCAAAATATATCGTTCTTTGGGCTTCTCCAACTTCGTATCATGCCCTGAGATCGGACCGAAATGCCGCGTCCAGTTCAACCAATGCTCACTGTCGACCAGCGCATCGACAATGTCGATGTGTCGCATTCGCTCCTTTACCGAGGCCTCGACAGTTTTTAGGTTCTCCGGCTCACGGCTTCCACGAGTGGGCGACAGTGTTGGCTCTCCGTGTTCGATCCGCACATATTCATTGCTGGGCATCTGCGCATCTGTTTGACGAGCGGAATTCTCCAGCCGCTCGCGCAGATTTTGCACAAAGTCTACAGCCTTAGTGGGTATCCCAGTTCCTTCTCCATAACGTTCGATCTCTCCGGTAAATTGAGCCCACGGGATGAGTTGCTGGTTGTAGTCTCGATATTTGCTGCCCAGCGGACTGCAAAGATCACAAGACTTCAGCTCGTTCGCAACCTGAGAGAGAACGCAGAGTTCTAGATAGCGATGGTGAAGTCTGCTCGGCAGCAGCGATCTTACTTTTGTGCCTGTGACCAGTGGCCACCATTGCTCGGTGACAAAAGACAAGTCAATAGCCGGTGTACTTCCACTCTCCAGGTCCAGCCACTCTTTCCGGTACTGCCGTTGTTGGAGGACGAATCGGATGGCTTGCTCGAGCGTTTTGTCCTGAGTAGTCGATTCAAGGGGAATGCGTTCGAGGACAAGTAACAAAGCGCGCCGTGGGTGTGGAAAGAACCGCAGCAATAACTGCAGGTAATTCCCCGTCACGAGTGCAATGTGCTCTTCACATTTTTCCAGGAGACTCTGGATGTTCGGTTCAAGCAATGATCCGATCGATTGAAGACGATCCGTTGTAGAGCCTTCTGTTGAATATGCCACCGCCACATCCCTCAGCGTACTCACAAGTTCACTGGACTGCTGAAGATAACTGGCTTGCTTTTGTTGCATCAGCTGCTTGGCACTGTTGTGGATTTTGCCTACTTGCCGGATGAACATGTCGGTCGCGTCATCGAAACCCCGATTCACTTGTCGATGTAGGAGTGACGCCGCAATGGCAAACCTCTTCGAGTCCATTAGTTCCTGCATACGAGCAGCATTGAGCACCCTGCCTTCAGCAGCAAAGCGATGCAGTTTGACGGCGGGAATACCTTCCAGCACTGTTGGAGATGCGGCCTGATCCTGCAACCAACGAAGATGCTGTAGGAAAGCGCAGATGCGCTTAACTGTCGGCTGCCCCGGTTCGATTTTCACTGCATCCCATCCCGTCCGCCGCTCTTCCAGCTTTCTGTCGAAAAGAGAGAGGATGTTTTGCTGCTGCGAGTCGGTCAAGCGATCGCTAATCTGGCGATAGTAACTCCGATTCACAGCCGCTCGGGCTGCTTTCGCTGCGCGATAGAGTGTGTCGAACGCCGGCAGCTCATACCGCTGTCTCAGCAACTCCTCGATAGAGGCATTGATGATATCGGCCAAGTCCTCCCGGACGCGTGAGCTCTCAACGGCAGATCGAACCAAAAGCTTCCGTGCTTCTCGGTCGAAAGCAGCTACACCTAAGTAGGACCGGATCAACGCAATATGTCGCGATCGAGTGCGGCTTCCGTCGTACGTGGCCAGTTCCTTTAGGGCTTCGGGATAGCCTCCTGCTTTCGCAATATGCTTGGCGATTGAGGAAGGCACGTCGCTTATTTGTACGAAATAGCCGAGTTTCTGAAAAGTCTTCAGAAGAATGAGCAAACCCATACGCGGGCCAAGATGACGTGTTGATCCTTCAGCAAAACTCAGTTCAAAGAGGGTGGGTGTATAGAGTTCATCCAGTT
>CALMAV010000051.1 GCA_937859895.1 uncultured Bryobacterales bacterium
AATGTTGCTCTGTCGCCGGGTTTGTCGGGCAAGCGTTAGCCGCAATGTTTCCGAGTATGAGCGAGCCGCTGTTCCCTCTGATGCTGAAGCGCGATCGCGCCGAAACACTGGCGGGCAAGAGCACGCTGCACTGCCCGCTACCGCCCTTCGTCCTACCCCTGTTGTCCTTTCATGCTCGCCTGTTCCTCTTAACGGTTGCGCGCCCAATGGTGAGAAGGTCAGGTTAGCGGTCGTGCCAGTACTGTTGCACGTCCGATCGCCGGACATAGTTGGCGTCCAGGGCCACCGGATCGATGCTCTGGCCGCGACTAATGGCTAGCTCAGCACAATGGACTACTGCCGGCGCAAGATGCCGGGGAGCCACACCGCGCGGGGAGTCCTCCCATCGGCTTCCACGTAGCAGGTTAGTGAGCCAGTCTTCATCCTGCGCTATAAATTCACAACTTGGGTTCACTGAGTCTAGAAAATCGCGAGGGTTGCCAACCGTTTCAGCCGACACGACATTGAGCTCTGCGTCGTAAAGTGCGGCGTAGCAGTCTCCACGCCGGGCATCAATCATCACCGCTCGGAGCGGTTCGGTCCCAAACGAAGCCATGGCCTGCAAATTCGAAACCCCAAGTGCGCCTGATCCGGTCGTCTCGGCAAGCGCTTTGACTGTCGCAAGACCAACTCGCACTCCGGTAAATGATCCAGGCCCAGAGGACGATGCGAAGACATGGATGTCTGCGAAACGAAGCCGCTGCTTTTCCAGAACCTCTTGCAAGTTGCTGAAAAGAAGCTCCGAGTAACCATCTACTGAGTTCATTTCGCGGGTCACCAACAGCCGTCCATCTTGCTGAATTGCCAAGCTGCCAAAGTCAGTGGCCGTGTCAATGGAGAGGATCGTCACTGGATTTTGTAAACTCGATCGAGCTCATAGGCTTTGCCATTGGCGTTGATGGCCTGTACTCGCAGGTTCAGAACTCCTGAGCTTTCCGATAACACAGACGGAGGGAACTGGAGTGTGCCCGATGGTCCGATGCCTAGCAGTCGCAAACCTTCCGTGCCTCCTACCGCTTCGCCCCATATAAGGTACTGCATGCTGCGAGTTGCGCGATTGGATTTGGTTAGCTTCAGCAAGTAGGGAGGCGGGATTCGCGGATTAAGCCCATCTCCTTGTGGATCAACCAAACTAAATGGGAGGCGCGCTGGATCGTTCTCCGCTTCCTGCACGGGCGGATCAACCGACTCGAATCGGTAAGACCTCATCGATTCCTTGTGCCCGTTCCGGGGTACTTGCAGAATCCAATCGTGCAAGTTGTCAGGAGTTTGACGGCTTAGCACCTCGCCCTTGTAGTCCTTCAATTCAAGCTCTTCGCCAGTTGCCGGGTTAATCCAGATCGGGTTGTACTTATGCCGGGGCAAACTGATTTCGACGATGCCTGGCTTTGCCGCATAAGCAAGATATTCGACCTCTTGCAGGCCAACTGCACGTGCGCCGGAAACATCGAAGTACGGTTCAAACTCCCAATGTCGGGTTCCGGCCAGGATCTTCGCCCAGACTTGAACGGCGCGGACATTGGCTTCGTTTTGCAGGCTGGCGTAAGAGACTGTCGGGTATTCGCCATTGGCCGTGCAGGTCCACACTTCCTCGCGAAAAGCCGCTGGGTCAGTCGCGGTAACAATGTGAACCTGCGGCACCTGAGTGAATTGGCGCTCCACTGCTCCTACTTCAGGATGCGGTGAGGCCTCAACGAGGAAGTTCGCCCAGCCATCCCCAAGCAGGGGCGAGGAAGAGACCACCGCATCGGTACTGCGCGGGTGGTTATAGGGATCGTACCTGCGGAGGCTTTCTCCAATAGCGCGAAGCAGTTCGCGTGACTGGGGCTGAGTCTCGAAGCGCGTAATACCCTGCCAGGTCGCATTCAGAGCACCGTAGCGGGAAATCAAGTAGCGGAGCAAGGCGCCCCCATCCTGCTGCAGAGAGCCGGTTTTCAGAAAAGCTTCGTCGGCGAGGATCAGATCGAGGGTGAATCCACGATAGGCGATCTCTGCAATCTGGTCGTCGAGGCGAGTGAAGTAGGCCGGGTCGGGTCCTTGTTTTCCCGCCGCTGCACCAGTGAGAAGAGTCACTCGGATGTGGGTGAATCCATCGCGCTTGCGCCCGTCCAGCCAGGACCCCAGAGACGTGCTGTCCAGCGTTAGCAAGGGAACTTCGACACCTAGCCAGAGATGCGGCTTCTTATCAGTTGTTTTCCAATGCCGGAGGTTGGCAATACTTACCAGGCCGGGGCTCGATCCCGAGGTTACAGATAGAGATGCCTCCTGGCCGTCTAAGTGCTGAATCACACTTGAGATACGCGTCGTCCAGGTGCCTGGCTCAGTGGGTGTGAACCGAACCCGTAACTCATTAGGAGCACTGGAGAACGCACGTAGAAGATAAGTGGTCGCGCTTGGAGATCGAAACTCGATCGAAAGTACGTCGTCGTTTGCGCTCAGTCCTCCGGAAGGAAGTTCGGAGCGCTGAAAGGAGAACTTTAGGTCGCAGGGAAGGAATGTCTTTGCACCGTCGGTGCAGGACGAAAAGTCTCTGGAGTGTGCCACTTGCGCTACTAGAAAGAAGACGGTAAGCGCAGGCCAACCCAGCCGGGACATATCAGCTTCAGGATAGCGGACAACTCCATTAGGGAACAATCTTCAGGGTTGAGTAACAAGCACGCAAGAAATCGCAGCTTAAGGCACTTTAGTTGCATCTGAGCTGTAGAGAAAGCATTTCATGGCAAAACAAGACTTTCAGATTCTTCCGGTTTTACCGCTGAAGAACACGATCCTGTTTCCTGGGTTGATGTTGCCGCTATCGGTTGGGCGAGAGAGCTCGCTCAAAGCAGTTGAGGCGGCGCTGAAAACTGAGGAGAAGGAGATTCTGCTGGTTGCGCAAAGAGATCCGCAGCTGGAAGCCCCGCAGCAAGACGATCTCTACACAGTTGGAACAAAGGCGGTTATCCGCAAATCGTCGCGCCCAGCGGACAGTACAGTTGAAATCCTAGTGCTAGGTGTGGAGCGGGTTGTGCTTGTCAAACTGGAAAACCAGGAGACGTACCTTGCCGCCAAATATCGAGCCTTTCCGCTGCCGCAGGATGGTGGTTCGGAACTGGAGGCCTTGTCCGGCGCGCTACTCGAGTTGGCGGCAAAGGCCATTGGCTTAGCACAACCACAGTCGGCCCCTGATTTGACCCGCATGCTGGCCGGTAACAATGATCCGCTACAGATCGCTTACCTGCTTGCCAGCATCTTCAGCTTGGATGTCGCACGTGAACAGCGCCTACTCGAAGCCGATACTCGCGTCGATGCACTGCGTTTAATCCACTCCTTTTTGTCTCACGAGCTGCAGGTGCTGGAACTGCGGCAGAAGATTGCCTCCACCGCGCACAATGAGATGTCCAAGGAGCAGCGCGAGTACCTCCTACGGCAGCAACTTCGAGCGATCCAGCAAGAGCTGGGCGACAAGGACGCAGATAAAGCAGAAGTGGAGATGATCCGCGAGCGCTATGCCAAGGTGACTCTGCCCGAAGAAGCCAAGAAAGAGTTCGAACGCGAACTGGCCCGGTTAGAGCGTTTACCGGCCGGCGCACCTGACTATCAGGTAACACGCACTTATTTGGAGTTTGTTCTCGATTTACCTTGGAACACGACAACTGAAGACCACCTGGATATCGCAACAGCCCGAGCGGTGCTGGATGAAGACCATTTCGGGTTGAAGGAAATCAAAGAGCGCATCCTGGAGCATTTGAGTGTTCTCCAGCGTAATCCGGACGCGAAAGCTCCTATCCTCTGCCTGGTCGGTGCGCCTGGTGTGGGTAAAACATCGCTTGGCCAGTCGGTCGCCCGCGCACTGGGCCGTAAGTTTGAGCGGTTTAGCTTGGGTGGTTTGCACGACGAGGCAGAGTTACGCGGACATCGTCGGACCTATATCGGCGCCATGGCGGGCCGACTACTGCAGGCCATGCGCCGTGCAGGTGCTCTGAATCCCGTGTTGCTGCTGGACGAAGTAGACAAGTTGGGACGTGATTTCCGCGGCGACCCGGCTGCGGCGCTCCTGGAGGTTTTGGATCCGGAGCAGAACAAGACGTTCCGCGACAACTACCTCGACATGGCTTTCGATTTGTCGAAGGTGATGTTTATCACGACAGCCAATTCGCTCGATACAATTCCACAGCCGCTGTTGGATCGCATGGAGATTCTGCGGCTCTCCGGTTATAGCGAAGAGGAAAAGACGCAGATTGCACGTCGGTACTTGATTCCCAAGCTCCTGAAGGCGACGGGTCTGACCGACGAACAAATCGAGATTACCGATGATGGGTTAAAGGCGATCATCGGCGGCTACACCAGAGAGGCAGGCCTGCGCCGGTTGGAGCGTGCCATTGCGCGAGTGACGCGTCGGGTGACGTTACAGCTTGCCGAGGGCACGGCTGAGCGGGTTGTGGTGACACCGGAATCGCTAGGCGATCTGCTGGGACCGGAAATCTTCCTTCCTGAGCAGATGCGCAAGAGCGTACCTCCGGGTGTAGTGACCGGTCTGGCTTGGACCGAAGCTGGTGGCGATGTGCTTTACATCGAGAGTGCGCTGCTACCGGAAGGCAAGGGCTTGACTATGACTGGTCAGCTTGGCGAGGTGATGCAGGAGTCGGCTAAGATTGCTCAAAGTTACATCTGGGCACATGCGGCTGATCTGGGCATCGATCCCGAGAAGATCAAAGCCAACGGCGTTCACGTGCACGTTCCGGCGGGCGCCATCCCCAAAGATGGACCATCAGCAGGTGTAACGATGACCTCAGCCATGGCTTCGCTCTATACCGGGCTCCCGGCCAGAAGCGATATCGCTATGACCGGCGAGGTGACCTTGGCAGGCTTGGTGCTGCCAATCGGCGGGCTGAAGGAGAAGGTGCTGGCTGCACGCCGGGCTGGTATCCATCGAGTAATAGCTCCCTTCGGTAATAAGAAAGACTTGCGCGATCTGCCCGATCATGTTCGGCAGGAGATGCAGTTCCACTTTGTGGAGCGGGTAGAAGATGTCCTGAGCCTTGTGATCCCAGGCTTGAACGTCCGCCCAATCGCGTTGGCTAGCTAGTTTCGGTCTTAAGTAGTACGAAAGCCCCGAGTTGCCGAATGGTAGCTCGGGGCTTTTGTCGTGATCGCCACCGTTGACCAACTGACGAACGCAACTGATGAACGGGTCAGCCTGACTTGAGCAGCGCGCCAAGGCTGTCCCTTTCGCGCTTTCGCGCCCATCAATTGGGCCGGGGTGAAGTGGATGTGATCGATCTCTTTCACCAGCATCGTGTCGATCAACTAAACGTACTTTGCGAAGACAGCAGACAGCTGGCACGGCTTCGACCAGTTTGCCAACCGCTCAAGCCAGGCTGACCCCATCAGCATTTGCAGCATCTTAACCCCACCCCGCTGCCTAAATTGGCAACAAATCCAGCGCCGCCTCGATCTCCGCGCGCGTATGCGAATCGCCCTTAGCCGTAGTCACTTCGATCCCGCGCTGATAAATCCGACGCGCTTCCTCCACCTCACCGAGCTTCTCCAACGTCTGCCCGCCATGATAGTAAGCCGCCGCATAGTTCGGATCCTGCGCAAGCAGCGTGCGGAACTCCTCCATTGCCCGGCTGTATTCATGGCTCTTGGCAAATTCCATCGCCAGCCCATACCGGGCAAATGTGTTGTTCGCGTCTGCGGCCAGCATCTGCTCCAAAATCTCTAGCCGATTGGTTGCCATTCCTGAATTGTCCCACTCAGCCCACAAACTGCATCTACTCGGTATGGCTGATACAACGGTTACGAAAGTCGATAGTAAGCACTCCCCCTCAGGCAAGCTTGGCCAGAAATACTTGGCTACTGGCAAGTCCATGGCAATGCGTCTTTGGGATGAAAGCGGCGATAGCGGAAAGGAAGAGGCGGTCAGCCGCGACTATGAAACGATTGGCTACGTTATCGAGGGTGCAGCAGAGTTAGAGATCGAAGGGCAAACCATTAAGCTCACCGAAGGCGATAGCTGGGTTGTGCCGAAGGGCGCAAGCCACACGTACCGCGTCGGGGGTCACTTTAAAGCAGTGGAAGCAACCCATCCGCCTGCCCATGTTCATGGCCGCGACGAATAGGTCGCTGCCGTACTACTTGCTGTCTGACATATCCGACGGCTGACGTTCACCGCCGTCACGATCTAGGTGCTTCTCCTCTTCCGGCTTGGAATTTACATCCTCTTCGGTAGGCTTCGGTTCAGTAGGTTCTGTCATGGCAATCCTCTTGTTCCATTAGAGTCCGTACCGGCCGGAAGAGCTCACAAATCCCCATGCGGTTCTCTCTATTCATATTCGCTGCCATTCTTTACTCAGTTGGCGGCGTCTGCATGAAAGCATCCGAAGGACTCACTAGGCTCGGGCCCAGCATCCTGCTTTTCGTGTTGTTCTGTTTGGCCGCTGCCTGCCAAGCCCTTGGAATGCGTCACGCCGAAATGGGCTCTTCCTACCTCCTGGTTTTAGGCTTGGAAGCCGTATCTGCTTTCGCGCTCGGCATGTGGTTCTTCGGGGACCCAATCACGCCAGGCAAACTCGCCGCACTTGCTCTCATCCTGGCCGGAGTCGCTCTCCTTCGTCAGCCTTGACGGGTAACCAGCGGGCCCTCGCCAGCGTATCAATAAACAGTGTTCCCTAGTCGCCATCTCAGCCGGGCCCTCCTTCCAACTCTTTTTGCGGCAGGCGTATGCCTGATGGCTGCTGATGATCCGATTGTCTTCAAAAGCGATGTCGCCTTGACCCGCGTAGACGCCAAAGTCGTGGACGGAGCAGGCCGCGCCGTCACCGGCCTGGGTATCAAGGACTTCGTTCTAACTCTGAACGGCAAAACCCTGCCGGTCCGCAATCTCGCTAGTGAGAATGTTCCTATTGACATCCTCCTGCTGCTCGACGTGAGCGGCAGCATGGAGCCGCACGTCCAACGGATCGCCTCCGCAGCCCGTCAAGCCCTGCGCGTCCTGGCTGACAAGGATCGCGTCGGCATCATGATCTTCGACACGCGCTCCACTCTTCGCCTTCCACTTCGCAGCGACCGTGATGAGGTGACCACCGAACTGAATCGCATCCTACGGTCTGAGCACTTCGCCGGAGGAACCCGTATCACGCAAGCCATGTTGGACGCTGCCCGGTACCTGGAGCGCTCAGC
>CALMAV010000052.1:0-5207 GCA_937859895.1 uncultured Bryobacterales bacterium
CGATAACCATTTCCAGGCATCTAAGTTGATAGATGAAACCTGGAAGGTTTTCCAGAGAGGAAGTTAAAACAATGAAACGCGTGTGGAAGAGACCGGTACTGGTCCTTTCGGGGCTGCTCATGTCAGTCATGTGCGCGATGCCACAGAGCTACACGGTCTCCGCGAAGCCTGGAGCAATCAACTACATCGAAGGCTCGGCCTTCCTGAACGACAATCCGATCTCGGCTAAGAATCTTAAGGCTACTTTCCTTAGCGTGAATGACACGCTCTCGACGACCCACGGCAAGGCGGAAGTGCTGCTGACGCCCGGATTGTTTCTTCGGGTAGGGGATAACACGGAGATCCGAATGGTCTCGCCTTCGCTGACAGACACCAAAGTGGAAGTTTTGGGAGGCGAAGTAATGCTGGAGGTGTCGGGTCTACTGAAAGACAACAACGTTCAGATTATTGATCGCGGAGCTTACACCACCATCACTAAAGATGGATTGTATCGATTTACGGCTGACAATCCGCCGACCGCGGCTGTTTTGGAAGGTAAAGCAACCGTGACGTTGAACGATCGTCAAGTGAATTTGAAAAAGGGCAAAGAGACTGTTCTAGCAGGCGATTTGGAGCCGGAAAAGTTCAATACTAAGCAAGAGGATGACCTGTATGCCTGGAGCAACGTGCGGTCTGAATACTCGGCTGCAGCCAGTTACCGAGTAGCGACGGCCGCTGCAAATGCCGGCTATAGCAATGGTTTTGGCGGTAACGGCAGTGGATACGGCTATAACGGGTTCAACTCCTTTGGCCCGGGCTGGCTTTGGGATAGTGGTTTTAACTCTTATGCCTGGCTGCCAGGTTCGGGTTCTTTCTATAGCCCCTTCGGTTATGGATTTTACTCGCCCGGCCTAGTCGGTTATGCTCCGGTCTATTCTACGTACCTGGGACGCGGCGGTTATGGCAATGGAAACGGCTACCGTCATCATCCTGGGCAGGGTGTTCCGGTGACGGCTAGTGTAACAAACGGTCGGGCTGGTGGTTCGGCACCTAGTAGCGGAGTACTGGCCCAGGTTCCAGTGCGACAGAATGCATGGCGTGGTGCTCCAGCGGGTGCGTCCATTCCTAACATGGCCGGAAGGCCGATGTCACAGGGTGCATCACCCCGTATGAGTAGTGGCGTTTCCAGTCCGCACATCAGTAGCGGCGGGATGTCTGGCGGCGGCGGGCACGCAGGTAGGGCTGGCCACTAATTGTTTTCAGACTAGTCCCTAAAGGGCCGACAGCTTCCGCAGCTGTCGGCCTTTTTCTTTTGTAATGTAGTAGAGGTGAAGCGATGGCGACGACACAAAAGTGCGCATTGCCAAGTGGGTCTTGAGAACGAAGTGATGGACTATGCGTTCGTGATGTATCCCAATGGCTATAGACCGGCCCATATGAAGTGGCTCTGAAGCTGGTTCCCAAGCTCAATTGCCGGAAGGCTCGCGAGAATTGCGAGAGAAATACGGGTTCCTACTCGTTCTCCTCTAGCGAGAATCGCTGGAATGCCCTTTACTCTGTGCAGCGCGAAGAAGCTCTTGATAAGACACGGTAAGAGACTGCCAGCGGTAACGGTAAATGCCATGTGCGCAAACCTGCAGATCTCTTGGCCGATCGTTCTCACTGTTTTTTCCTTCGGCCTTTACTGAACTGGACCAAACTTTTCCGGCTTGGCTCCCATCGCAAACAGGCCGGGTCGTATCAGTTTTAGCCTCGCAACTGAAGCCCAGGGCGATTGCCAAAAAGATGATTTGCCGGGAAGTCCGATGCACCATAACGAAAGTTTGCCGGATTCTTCTTACAATCGCCAGCAACTTCGGTTCTAATCCTCAGAGATTTCCGCTTAAGATACCCCGTACGCAATCGCACTTAGAGCATAGTGCACATGCAGATGTCGAATCGGCCGGAAAGCCCAATTGTGTACCGAACTGGTTCCATCGGCCACAACCGCCCATCGAAAGCGACGGGTTGGCACAGCGGTCTGTCGGCGATACTGCTGATCTTTTTAAGCGTGTTACCAAGCATAGCGGAGGAGGGAACAGCACCTGCCCTAAATGCTGATCCAACATCCAAGCCTTTACAGTGGAACGCAGGCCTGGATGGATATGCCTCGCAGAATTTCAACGACCCGGCTTCGGGCCTTAATGGCCTGCGCGGATTCGATACCCACACCGGTTTCCGATTGGGCGGAGCAAATCTTGATGTCGATTATAAGGCTCGGTACTTTGGAGCACATGTCACAGCAGGCTATGGAGACCGTTACGAGGGATTGGCTGGCTCGGATATTTTCCGAGGCGGCAATCGCTATTTATCTCAGTACTATGTCAGCTATCGGCCTTTAAAAGACACGGGCCTACAGTTTGACTTTGGCAAGTTCTACACCAGCGTCGGCGCAGAAGTCACGGATCCGCAGGCAAATTTCAATTACTCGCGCTCCCTATTGTTTTCGGTCGGCGAGCCCTACTACCACTCCGGTCTCCGAGCCACCATTCCTGTCACCAAGACCTTTACTGCCGGTGTCCAGGTACTGCAGGGATGGAATAGTGTCATCGATAACAACAGCCGAAAGACCCTAGGCTTCACGACAGCCCTAACCCAGACCAAGTGGAGTTGGTCTCAAGCGATTCTTGTAGGGTCGGAAAGGGCGGACACCACGGACGGCAAGCGTCAGCTGATGAATGAGGTAGTCACATTCAGTCCGCATTCAAGCGTTCAGACCTATGTGGAACTGCTTTACGGCCGGGACAAGCGCGCCGGTGTTGATACGGGAGCAGACGCCTGGTATGGCACAGCCATCGCTGCTCGGTGGAACGCAATGAAACGACTTAGCTTCAGTCCTCGTTTCGAGTACCTGGTGGATCAGTCGGGGCTAATGTCAGGCATGCCGCAGCATCTGCACGAATGGACGGGAACAGCCGAGTACCGCATGCTTCCGTCCCTGAGCACCCGCCTGGAATATCGGGACGACTTCTCAAACCAGCCCTTCTTTGAGCGTGGAACCAACGGGCGCGCCAATCGGCAAAGTACTGTCACCCTCGCCGTTCTTATGACTTTGAAGGGCGAACATTGAGGACGAGTCGCTCCATTGCGGACTGAGCTAACGATGACTAAACCCACGCTTACCATCGACCGGCACATCATATTCTGCGTAGTCGTTTCCATTGTGCCAATGACCCTGGTAGCTGCCTACTTTGTGGCAACAGGGATCAAGAAAGACATCGACGCCGCTAAGCTGGAGAAGGCTGGTGTTCGATACCAACGCCCTCTCGAAACCCTGCTAAAAGCAATCGCTGCCCACCAGCGCGCGACTTCACCGCTGTCCCGGAACGAAGCTGACGAGCAGAGCAGCCGAACGGAGATCGAGTTCGGTCTCCACGCGTTAATGCAAACACAGGCCGAAATCGGAACGGTTCTGGCCGTCACTCCCGAAGGACTGCAAAGCCGTAATCGCTCCGCGTTCGCACCTGATCGAATAACCTCGGAGTGGAAGGCGCTCACGAGCGGAGGACAGGATGCCGCCCAACTCACAGCGGCCTACGACAAGCTGGAAGCCGATGTACGCGGACTGATCACCCATATCGGCGACACCTCAGGCTTGATTCTTGACCCAGATCTCGACAGCTACTATCTTATGGACGCAACCTTGGTTGCCCTGCCCCAGACACAAGCACGTTTGCGGCAAATTCGTACGTTCTACCGCGATCTCGATGAGAAGAAAGATGCCAGCAAGGAAGTCCGGGCGACCGAGGCTGTCTTAACCGCTCTGTTGAAAGAGTCTGATGTCGACCGGATTGTATCCGATCTCGACACCTCCTTTAAAGAAGACCCGAACTTTTATGGCGTCAGCCCGACCTTGAGGCACAATTTGATGCCCACCCTCCAGCGCTATCAGGCGGCCAACGTTGCGCTGTTGAATGCAATGAAGTCGTTTTCTGACATTGAAGGATCTCACGGCTCGGAAACTATCAATCGTGCCGCAGAGGAAGCCATAGCCGCGAGCTATCACCTGCAAGAGAGTTCACTCAATGAGCTCGACGTGTTGTTACAGCGCCGCATTCAGGGCCGCTACCAATCGCTCTTCGAAGGCACTCTTGGTATGGCGGTAGCGCTGCTCTGCTCGAGTACCTGCGCCTTCTTCTCTTTACGGTCACTCCGGCGTGACCTGTCCAATTACCAGGCTTTACTGGTGGAGACCACCGGGCATTTCGTGGCCGCAGGAACCCTGAGCGCAGCAAAATCTGAACAACTGGCGCAGGCTGCTTCTGAACAGGCGGCTACGCTGGAATCAACGTCAAGAGCAGCGGCCGACATAAACGCCCTCAGCCACCATGCGCTTAGTCGCACGAACGAAGCAGCAAAGCTTATCGGTGGAATTGAAGCGGATGTCCAACATCTGAATGCCAGCGCTCGAGAGCTTTTGGGCAGCATGGACGAGATCATAACCTCCAGCCAGGAGATCAGCAGCGTGATAGCAGTCATTGAGAAGATTGCCTTCCAGACGAACCTGCTAGCGTTGAACGCGGCCGTAGAAGCAGCTCGCGCTGGCCAGGCTGGTTTAGGATTCAGTGTGGTCGCTGAAGAAGTACGAGCTCTGGCGAAACACTCAGCGGCAGCAGCTAGCGATATCACTGCTTTAATTGAGACCTCTAAGGTGAAAACGCAAGAAGGGCAAGGCCGCTTCAAGAATGTGATGGTCAGAATTGAGCAAACAACCTCCCGCTCCAAAGATGCTGCTCGCCTGTTCGCACAGGTGAATGAGAGTGGCCACAACCAGGCACGCAGCATCGACCAGATCTCTACCGCTATTCTGCAATTGCAAGCCGTCACCCAGCAGAATGCTGCTTACGCCGAGGCCGGAGCCGAGACCAGCCGCGAAGTCTCCGGAAGTGCCAAAACACTTCGGACCATTGTGGACGACTTGCGTCAGCTTACAGGCGTTTCGAACTAGGATCGCTCCCTGCCTGTTGCAGGCAAGCGCGCGTTGGCAATGGCTGCAGCGGCACCTCGTTAGCCAGCGGCGACCACCTACCTTTCTTGATTGGAGAATGCCTCGGAGGAAACTCGGGGCAAGGACACGACATCCAAAGAAGAGATGTTCCACAAACGAAGGCTTTCTGCTTTCGCACTTCTTCTCATGTCTACTGCTTTTACTGCTGCTTCCAGCCAAGTCTCGTCCAACCCAACCCAGT
>CALMAV010000052.1:5217-15391 GCA_937859895.1 uncultured Bryobacterales bacterium
CGGCTGGGCAGCCGCTATATTTAGACGCGAAGATCCCTGACGGCCCCGGACCATTTCCGGCCGCTATCCTCGTTCATGGCGGTGGTTGGGTGCGAGGCGACCGTCGTGTCGAAGTAAGACCTCTTTTCGAGCCGCTAACAGCTGCCGGCATTGCCTGGTTTTCGATTGATTACCGGTTAACGAACGACATGATGCAATTTGGCGTTGCTATCGAAGATGTGGGGAGCGCCATTACTTATGTCAAAGCGCACGCGGCTCAGTATCGGATCGATCCTGAACGAGTTGCTCTGATTGGTGAATCGGCTGGTGGCCAGCTTGCTGCCATGGCTGCTCTGACCGCCACTCCCCAGACGCGAGTTCAGGCAGTGGTCGCATTTTATACACCGATGGACTTAGTGGATCTGGCCAAGAACTCCGCGCTTATTCCACCTAACGTGCGCAATTCGTTCCAGGGCACTCCGTTTGAGAATCTAGTCCTTGCTCGCCTGAAACAGCTTTCCCCGATAGCTAATATCACGCCAGACGCGCCGCCGTTCTTGTTGATTCATGGCACAGCCGATCACTTGGTCCCACTTTCCCAATCAACAGAGATGTGCCATCGGATGAGAGCCGCGGGCGCTACCTGCGAAGTGTACCCAGTCCGAAATGCTGGGCACGGGATTCAGTGGTGGGAGGGGTCCAACTCACGTGACGCGGCCGCTTACAAGGGAAAGATGGTGCAGTGGCTACGCGATCAGTTAGCGCTGCGGCAGGCCCGGTTTCATTTGTAGGACGGCGTCTCGACTTTTGAGAGAGCACAGTAACGGAAACTACAACGGCTTTGACACCTTCAAGGCATGAAGTAGCCGGTAGCTCCCATCAAAGTGTTTGCTCAGCACGCTTCTGCTATGCGGCCTCTTTCGTCTTGAGTGCCCCGCTTCTACTTTTCTTATGTCGGACAGGACTCACGGGTTATCCAGCCTTCGCGCTGGTTGGGGACCTATGCGTTTGCCTGACTTCCTTTATCGTTACTTATTCCTACTTTTCTCGTCGTTCGCAAGCATTGGTGTCCCTAGCCCCTCCCCTTCCTTTTTCCTGGATGTTTTGGCGCAATACAGGGAATTTTGATGAGGAGAATAATTCTCGGACCAGATCGAAATGGGAAGCCGCCGCTGGTTTGGGGTCGCGGTGTTGCGACTGGTAATCCTCAATGAAAATCATGCGAGCGCATCACCGCTGCATCCCGTAAGCTGAGCTCTTCTACATCTCCGGCTTTCACGGCAATCACTCCCGAGATGCTCTGCAGCACTCCCTTAATCAGCACATAAGGCGACGTAGTGCAGATCACGCGTCGCCGGTCGAACAGATCCGGCCGAATGATCGCATTGATAATTCCCGTCTCATCCTCCAAGCTCAGAAACACAAAGCCCTTGGCTGTACCCGGCCTTTGCCGTGTAATCACGCAGCCGGCAATCGTCACTACGAGTCCATCACGCTGGCTCTTTGCTGTTGCAGCATCCAATACGTCCATCTGGCGCAGGCGCTCGCGATGAAATGCCATTGGGTGCTTGCCAATGCTGACGCCGCTGTTACTGAAGTCGGCGGTGGTGCGCTGCCCTGGAGTCATCGGTTGCAAAGGCGAAGGCGTACTGTCCGCGCCCGCTTCCTCCAGCAGTTCACCTACCGGCTGCAGCGCCAGTTCCGCTTGCCACAACGCTCCACGCCGATGCCGGTCTGACTCGTAGTGAGGTAGCGCATTCAATGCGCCAAGTTCAGCCAGCGTGCTGATCTCGTCTTTCTGCAATTGCGGAACGCGGCGCACCAGGTCGCGCATCGATGTGAAAGACCGTGCTTTTCTTTCCTCGGCAATCCGGTGCGCGGTGGCTTTGGCCAGTCCTCGGACATAGTTCAGACCGAGCCGCAGCCGCTTATCTTCCCCGTTCACCTCCACCGTGCACAGGTAGTCAGACTCCGTCACGTCCACCGGCCGGAACCGCAGCCCATGCCGCTGTGCGTCTTTCACCAGCGTTGCGGCATTATAGAATCCCATCGGCTGATTGTTCAGGATTGCTGCCGTAAAGGCTGGAAGGTAGTGGCACTTCATATAGGCGCTTGCGTACGCCAGTAGAGCAAAGCTTGCCGCGTGCGACTCCGGAAATCCATACAGCGCGAATGAGGTAATGCCCTGGATAATCCGGTCCTGCGTGGCGCCAATAATTCCACGCGCTGTCATGCCAGCGCGGAGTTGCACTTCCATTTCGCGCATGCGCTTTTCTGATCGCTTGAAGCCGAATGCGCGCCGCAGATCTTCGGCCTGCCCACCGGTAAACCCGGCTGCGAGCATTGCAATTCGGATCAACTGCTCCTGAAACAGCGGCACGCCCAGTGTCCGCCGCAACACCGGCTCAAGTGATGGATGCAAACACTCGGGCTCTTCCAAGCCCTGCCGACGCTTCAAGTACGGATGCAGCATCTGGCCGACAATAGGCCCGGGCCGGATGATTGCTACCTGCACCACGATGTCGTAGAAGCGTGTCGGACGCATTCGCGGCAGCACCGACATCTGCGCACGGCTCTCGACCTGGAATAACCCGATTGTGTCAGCGCGTTGCAGGCAGTCATACACTGCAGGATCGTTCGCCGGCAACTGTGACAAATCCACCGTCTCGCCATACTTATCCGCAACAATGTGGATCGTATCTTCCAGCACCGCCATCATGCCCAAGCCGAGTAAGTCGACCTTGATAATTCCTAGATCCGCGCAATCGTCTTTATCCCACTGCACTACCACCCGACCCGGCATGCTCGCCGGCTCTAACGGCACAATACAATCAAGCTGTCCCTGACAGATCACCATGCCGCCGGAGTGCTGGCCCAGATGCCGCGGCAGATCGAGAATTTCGTTTACCAGCGTGAAGAACCGAATGCTCTCCTTGTCGTTGAGATCAAAGCCGTGTTCCCGAAAGCGCTGCTCGAGCTTGTCCTTGCCGTCCTTCCACTCAAACGCGCTAATCTGGCTGGCAAGTTGCGCGATCTCCCCCTCGCTATAGCCCAGTGCTTTGCCGACTTCGCGCACGGCTGACCGCCCACGATAGGTAATCACATTGGCCGTCATGGCTGCGCCCATCTTTCCGTAGCGACCGTAAACGTACTGAATCACGCGCTCACGCTGGTCGCCGCTTGGCAGATCCAAATCGATATCCGGTATCTCCCCGCGCTCATCGGAAAGAAAGCGCTCAAAGAGCAGCTCCATCTTTACCGGGTCCACTGCAGTGATGCCCAGCGCATAACAAACCGCGCTGTTGGCAGCAGAGCCGCGCCCTTGCACCAAAATGTTTTCCCGCCGGCAAAAATCCACCAGGTCCCACACGATCAGGAAGTAGCCTGCCAACTTCAATCGCTCGATGACCGCAAGTTCTTTCTCAATCTGCTGACGCGCTCCCGGAAGGTAAGGCTGAAACCGTCTGTGTGCCCCCTCGCTGGTCAACTGCACCAGATGTGACATTTCGGTCTTGCCGGGGGGAAGCGGGTAGCGCGGAAATTCATAACCTAGATTGGCCAGCGTGAAATGGAGGCGCGCCGCCAGGTCGCGGGTATTGCCGATAGCCTCGGGCAGATCTGCAAACAAAGCGTTCATCTGCTCCGCTGTTTTCAGATGGCGCTCCCCATTGAAGTTCAACGCGCGCCCGGCCTCGGCAATGGTTTCTTTACGTTGTATGCACGTGAGGATGTCTTGCAGCCGTCGCTCTTCCGGGGTTGCGCATGAGACTCCGTTAGTGGCTAATAGCGGCAGGTGCAAACTGCGTGCGAGATGAATGAGTGTCTTGTTTCGCGCTTCCTGATCGCGCCGATGATGCCGTTGTATTTCGACGTATACATTCTTACCGCCGAAGATCGCGACCAGCTCCTCCAGCTTTACTCGCGCTTGATCTGCGGCCGCTACTCCTTCCCTCTCCCGAAACACGGATGCCAGCGGACCTTCTTCGCCGCCGGTCAGGCACACCAGGCCTTCCGCAAACTCAGCAAAGTCCTCGCGAGTGGCCATTGGATGCTCGAGCCGTGCGCACTGGGGATCGCGCATCTTCGTCCGCGTGATCAGCCGACACAGATTCTGATAACCCGTCCGACTCTCAGCCAGCAACGTATAGCGATTCGCTCCAGTTGAATTGACCTCGGCCCCAATCAGCGCGCGCACTCCGAGCTTTTTCGCCGCTAGGTGAAAGCGCGCTGCTCCATACACGCCATTGGCATCGGCCAGGGCCATGGCGCTTTGGCCAAGTTCTGCGCCCTGTGAAATTAAGTTTTCTGGAAGCGAAGCACCTTGCAGAAACGAGAACGCCGAGCGCGCATGTAGTTCGACATAGCTGTCGGGCCGAACCGCCATGTTCTCATTGTACGCGAATAAAAGGCGAAAGTAGGATCAGTACCGGATCTTCTGAACGGTCTGTGCCCATTCGATAAACGGTGCGTCCCCTCCTAGGGCTGTCACGCAGTGCCCGGGGATGGTCCGCTCGCTCGGTTTCAGATGCAGTTCGTCATAGATGAACGTATCGTCAAAGCCCGCTTCCGCGGCACTGTCACGAGTACAGGCAAAGTAGTACGCGCGTGGCCTTGCCCAGTAGATGGCGCCCAGGCACATGGGGCAAGGCTCGCAACTGGTGTAGAGATCACAGCCGGACAAATCAAACGATTGCAAACGCTGGCACGCCGCCCGAATCGCGTTGATTTCAGCGTGGGCCGTTGGGTCATGGCTCGCAGTAACAAGGTTGACGCCCGTCCCAATTACTTCGCCGTCTTTCACGACTAGTGCTCCAAACGGTCCACCTCGTCCCTCTCGTACATTGGCGGAGGCCAGTTCCACTACCTGGTGAATCCACTGTTCGTGACTATTGTTCATGTCCCCAACCGCCGCCTCCGGGAGTTTCAATTCGTATCGTCGCACCCGCTTCCACCTGCAAATTGCACTTGCCTGGAACGGCTTCTCCGTTCAGCAAATTGCGGCCACATGCGCCTGGTAAGCCGCCTGCCAGACCGTAAGGTGGACGGATTCGGCGATCTGAAAGCAGTGTCACTTGTGCCGGACAAAGAAGTTCGATCTCGCGCACTAATCCGTCGCCGCCGCGTTGCCGGCCTGCGCCTCCGGAGCCTCGTCGATACGAGTAGCGCCGCACGCGAAATGGATACGCATACTCAAGTGCTTCGACCGGTGTGTTGAGCGAATTGGTCATGTGGGTGTGGATTCCGTCGATGCCGTCTGCATCCGGCCGCGCGCCCATGCCGCCGGCAATGGTTTCGTAGTAGGCGAATGGCTGGCCGCTTCGAGCGTCGATGCCGCCAATGGTGAGGTTACTCATGGTGCCTGAACTTGCCGCCGGTATGCGATCCGGTAGCAGCTGTGAGAACGCGAGCAGCAACGTATCCACAATGCGTTGCGATGTCTCGACATTGCCGCCTGCCACGGCCGCCGGTGCTGCTGCATTGACAATGCTGCGCTCGGGCAGGATAAGTTCCACCGGTCGCATCAGGCCCGCTGTAGGAGCGGCTTCACGCGGCAACAAACAGCGCAGCACATAGAAGAGTGCCGAATACGTGATGGCCGAAACTGCATTCAGGCCGGTGGCGATTTGCAGAGCCGAGCCGGTGAAATCGACCCGTAGAGTTCGAGCAATAGGATCGACAGCCAGCGTAACTGCAATGCGAATTGGCTCTTCCGACAGCCCGTCATTATCCAGAAAGTCTTCTGCAGTAACGTTGCCGGCAGGCCACTCCGCGATCTCAGCCCGCAGAAGTTGCTCGGAGTGATCGAGTAAGGCAGTAGCGTTGGCCGATACTCGCTCCCGCCCATATTTATTCACAAGACTTCGCACCCGCTCCTCACCGATGCGACAAGCCCCGAGTTGCGCTGTTAAATCGCCCTCCCGTTCTGCGCTCGTACGAACGTTGCTCAACAACAGCCTAACGATGTCATCGTTCATGACGCCGTTGCTGACGAGCTTTACCGGCGGAATACGGATGCCTTCCTGAAAGATCTCGCGACACAAACCCATGGAGCCGGGGTACATTCCGCCGATATCGGCATGATGGGCACGGTTAGCCACGAAGAATAAAGCTGATGAACTACCGGCAAAAACCGGCATTACCAGTGTGATGTCGGGGAGGTGTGTTCCGCCCTCGTAAGGATCGTTCAGCATGGCCACGTCATCAGGCACGAGCGTAAGTCGGTTCAAAGCAGCGCGGACCGACATCGGCATAGAGCCCAGGTGAACGGGCATGTCGTCACCCATGGCGATCACTTGGCCGGCAGCGTCGAAGATGGCGCTCGAGTAGTCGCGGCGCTCCTTAATATTGGGAGAGAATGCCGTACGCCGCAGGGCCGCGCCCATTTCCTCAGCGATGGAGTGGAAGGCGCTTTTGAAAATGGCGAGCTCGATGGGGCTACTCATTTACGTCAATCTCCAGATTCATCCATGGGTCAACCGAAAGGCTGCATCGCGAGGGGAGGAACGTTGTCGCACTGTACTCATCGATAACCGCAGGGCCAGGAAAGGCATCGCCCGTTCTCAGCAAATCGCGTTGGTACACTGTCGCCTGCCGCCACTGCCCTTCCTCGTAAACAGAACGAAGGGCTGTCATTGCCTGGGCGCCATTGCCCGCTTCCTCCTTAGGCCTGGGCGGCTGCTCGAGAAGCTCGCTCCGTCGAGTCAGGCGAACGCGGATATTGACGACATCGACAATGCGAGTGCGGTCGGCATAGCCATAGCGGCGTTCGTGCTCAAGGTGAAACTGTTCGACGGCGTTGTGGCCCCAAGCGACGGTCAACTCGTATCCTTGACCTCTATAGCGCATATCGGCAGAGCACTGAATCTCCCCGCCGCTGAAGTCCTTTTTTGCTTCCCTAATGAGGGATGAAAAGTGTTGGGGCAATGCGGAATCATCGGCCTTTGACATGACTGTTCGAGAGTAGTCGCGGACCGTATCGGAGACAAGGATGCCGTAAGCCGAGAGAGCGCCGGGGAGCGTAGGCACCAGCACTTTGGGGATGTTCAGCGCACGCGCGAGTGCGCAGGCATGCAGAGGACCAGCGCCGCCGAAGCTAAGCAGAACAAATTCGCGCGGATCAAAGCCCTGCTCAATAGAGATCTTGCGAAGAGCCTGTTCCATGTGAGCGTTGACCACCTGAACCACTCCTTCGGCAAAGGCTTCAACGGTGGGCAGAGAACCTTTCGCCTCTTCCGTAAAGAGGTGCGTTCGCTGGCGGTCGAGAGCAAGTCCGCCGCCGAGCAAACCGCTGGCATCCAAGCGGCCCAGCAAAAGGTTGGCGTCGGTCACAGTAGGCTTGGTGCCGCGACCGTAGCAGATGGGACCGGGATCTGCGCCGGCCGATTCGGGGCCGACACGCATGGCCCCACCACGATCAAAATCGGCGAGTGATCCGCCCCCTGCTCCTACCGTATAAATGTTGAGCATCGGCACGGCGACCGGCATGTTCATGACTAGTGACTCCGTCGTCGTAGTAAGCCCGCGCGCAGTGTCGAGCAGTGCGACATCAGTGGAGGTGCCGCCCATGTCGAAAGTGAGCACGCGATCGTAACCGGCGCGTTTGGCAATTGCAAGCGCACCCACAACTCCACCAGCTGGACCGGACAGAATGGTGCGGACGGGTTCGCGTGCCGCAATGGGGGCCTCGACAATGCCGCCGCTCGACTGCATCACGAGCAGGCCCGGATCTAGTCCAGCCAGATAGCCTTGCATCTTCGGCGACAGGTAAGCATTGATTGCGGTGGTGGACCCGCGCTCGTACTCGCGGAACTCCGGCAGAATTTGGTGAGAGATAGAAAGAGGGAGGCCGAGTTTGACCAGTTCGTCTGCAACCGCGAGTTCATTGGCCGGGTTGGCAAACGAGAATAGCAGCGAGACTGCAATCGCTTCGGGCTTTGCTGCTGCAATCGCCTTGCGTAAACGCTCCAATTCGGCCGCGTCAGGCTGCAGAAGGATGCTGCCGTCGGACGCGGTACGCTCTGCGACTCCGAACCGCAAGGGAGCAGGTACGAGTGGAGGCGGCGCTTGGTAGAGCAAGTTATACAATTCGGGACGCGCCTGGCGTCCGATGGCGAGAGTATCTTCAAAGCCGGCGGTGGTGACAAACGCAACGCGTGCGCCTTTGCGTTCCAGCAGCGCGTTCGTTCCCACGGTTGTGCCATGGCGAACTTCATTCGTTCCAGTCGCATTGCCAACCTGCTGGACAGCCTGGCGCAGCGCCCCTCCCGGGTCTGACGGAGTCGATGGCAGCTTGAGCACTTGTAAGTGCCCTTCGGCGTAGTACACACAGTCGGTGAAGGTGCCGCCCGTATCAATTGCAATTCGCATTACCAGGTCGCTCGCGCCTATCCTAGTTCCATTGATCTTTAAACAAGAAGCCTCTCAACAGCTGCCCGAACTTCGGCCATTCCGTTGGAGCAACACCACTGTCCCACAACGCCGAACTGTGCTGGCAGCGGGACTGGGCTGGTTGCTGGACGCCTTTGACGTGATGCTGTACTCGATTGTGCTGGCAACTCTGATGCGCGAATTCGGCATGTCCAAGACAACTGCGGGTTTACTCAACAGCTTGACGTTGGCGGCCTCGGCCATTGGGAGCTTTGGCTTTGGGCTACTCGCCGATCGATTCGGGAGGCGGCGAATGCTGAGCTTCAGCATTCTTACCTACTCGCTATTTACCTTCGCCTGCGGTTTCTCAACAGGGGTCACCAGCCTGGCAATTTTCCGGTTTCTGCTGGGCCTTGGAATGGGCGGGGAGTGGAATTCAGGTGCAACGCTGGTGGCCGAGTCGTGGCCGAGCGCCTGGCGCGGACGTGCCATTGCCATCGTGCAAAGCAGTTGGGCCATAGGGTATGCGCTGGCTGCCGGCGTGGCGGGGCTTATGCTCGCGCATACTTCATGGCGCTCGGTCTTCTTTGTAGGCGTGCTGCCGGCCTTATTCGTTTTTTGGATTCAGCACGAGGTGCCAGAACCGGAGCTTTGGCAAAGACAGAAGCACAACCGGAGTGCCGTTGCTTGGCGGCCGGTACTGCCGCGTTTGTTCGCGCTGCTTGTTACCAACACGTTCGGAATGTTTGCCTGGTGGGGTTTGTTTACCTGGATTCCCGCTTATTTAGCTTTACCGGCTGCCCAGGGTGGTCGTAACTTCAACCAGCTGAACTTTACGGCATTTCTGATTATTCTGAACTTATGCGGAATGTTTCCGGGGTACTTACTTTTTGGCGTGTTAGCTGATAAGTTCGGGCGCAAGCGCACATTTATTACTTACTTATTACTGGCCGCTGCTTCGGTGCCGGCGTTTGCGCTAGCGCAGAGTCCAGCCGTAATCTTGGTCACGGCTTCAATAACAGCTTTCTTCGGAACCGGCTTCTTCACAGGTTCAGGCATCTTAGGAAGCGAGTTGTTCCCGACAAGTATTCGGGCCACTGCACTGGGCATTTCCTACAACGCAGCGCGTGGGCTAAGCGCTTTTGCACCGATCATGATTGGCGCAGTAGGAGAGCGATATGGGTTGAACTGGGGCTTCGGCCTTTGTGGAGTTGGGTTTGCCTGCGCGGCTCTCACTGCCTTGTACTTGCCCGAGACGCAAGGTTCCGAACTGGAGTGAACGAGGACTTCGTTAACCGGCTACGAATGAGCGAGAAAATCCTCAAAGTTAGCCGGCATGTTCTTAGAAGATGCGTTTGCAAAGCCAGGCACGTGCTTTCTGGCGCAAGGTGCAACCAGGCCGCGTGTCCACCTCTTCTTAGCCAGGTTGCTGATTAGACGGTCGCCACTTCGAATCTCGCCGAGATAGTTGCCGTCGCAGCCATACACTTCGTCCCCGTCATAGAACAGACCAAGATGCTGCCCATCAGGCGAATACAACGAGTCATTGAGGCGATAACCGACGTAAGCGCCTCGCCAGTTCCAGAAATTTTTTGACTCGTTCATTGTCCCTGTTCTTTCTGAGTGCAAATCTAAAAATAATCCGCACGTTCCATCTTGTTCTAAGGGGATAAATTCAGAACCCGACTTAGTTCAGGGTTGCTGAAGGCTGGCTGTAGTGCTCAGACCCTGTAAGTATTGCATATATTGACGAGCTGTGTTGAGTCTGGTGATATATGCCATACAATACGGCGTATGACTCGGAGAACGATGGTGGGCGCACTCACTC
>CALMAV010000053.1:0-1603 GCA_937859895.1 uncultured Bryobacterales bacterium
AGGAGCAGTTTCAGAGGGTCAAGAGACAGCGTTCAGGACTGATCGAGAACGATTGAGAAGTTATTGGAGTCGGCTCGGTTTTGAGCGCGTACCCCGGACTGGGATCATGGCCTTATCGCCTCAACTGAAGCTACGAAGTTACGCCGAAGTCTTTGAGGGAATTGATCTTAACCAGCCGCTCGAGGCCTTGCAAGTCTCTGAGACCGTACTTTAACGTTCCAGCAGACTCTACTCGGTTTCCTTCCGCTTCTTAGCCTTGGCACTCCGCACTTCAGCACTCTTTGCCGCGGCCCTCTTAGCCACCGCTGAGCGCTGTTCCGGGGTCATCTTCTCCATCCGGCCGGCTTTACTGGCTTCGCCGCCCTTGCGACCCCACTCACGCATGATGTCACTGATGGCTTTTTTGTCCAAATCTCATTATATCTGAACCAAAGCAGCTTGAGCTACTTGACAAGCTGAAGCTGCTTCAGCTAGTATGGGTCTGTAAACATTTTCTGCTGGTAACGCCAGCCATAGTCAAGAAAGAGAAGAGTTTTATGGAAATGAACACGCCTGTTCAGCAGATTTCTGAATTGTGTGAGGTGGTTCTGCAATCAGCTGATCCGATTCTGCAAACCGATACGGTTGATCTATTGAAGTTGATCGTCGTTTGTCATCAAGGCTGCGGTGAACCAATCCGCTCCTTAGCTTTGCGGATGCTCATGCGTAATGTCGCAAGGCCTCTCGCGGAAATGGTGCGTGTGATTCTCGACGGACAGGACTTGGAAGCAGGACCCTTCCATCCAAGTGGGTACCGTGCTTAGAATGAGACACGCCATGAAGAACATCAAGCCACTGCTTAGTACCGCTGCTCTTCTCCTCTCGCCCATGCTGGCCAGCGCGACGCCTGTTGTCTACACGCTCTCGACTGCGACCGGACCGTTTGTCACGGCAGAGACCCAAACTTTTGTTGACCCTTCCACTAAGTATTCCTTCAACCCGAACGAGCTTAGCCGGTGTGGGTTTAGCGATGGTTCGGGATTCGGCTGTTTCGCGCTGGGCTTCGCGCAATTGAACCGGCCGGCTTATGATGGCTTACCCGCTTTCAGTGGAGCATGGTTCGACATTTTGGGAGCGGATCATCTTTACCCCTACCAGGCTAGTGGCGCCAGTGAGGAGCTGTACTTTGCAGGCGCACAACTGACGCAGTTCGGCAGCTTCGAAGGCAGCTTCACAGTTGCTGGCGAGCCGAACGGAATCACCCTCATGATTGCCCCGGCACCTGAACCCGGCACAATTGGCTTGATGGCTAGCGCGTTCGGAATTCTCCTGTTGGTTGCTGTGCGGCGCAATCGATGCGATAGTATACGGTCTGCCCCGACGACAGTCCGGTAATGGAAACGTTCCGCGCAACCGTTGTTCCGGTATCCGAAACTCGTGTAAAAGAATTGACCAGCGTCGGGTCTGACGTGCTGTAGTCAACGGGGCAGGCTTGCGAGTCGGGTGCAATGAACACAACAGTTGCGCCGGTTGGCGTGATGCTGCTACCAGGAACGCCGATGTGCTTTACCACTCCCATCAACTGCTCCATCTTGTCGATATCAGCGCCCATGTCACGCAAGTC
>CALMAV010000053.1:1613-8584 GCA_937859895.1 uncultured Bryobacterales bacterium
CAAGTCTGTTGCGTGGGCGCTGCTTCCTGAGATGTAGGGGGAATCATCCCGGAGTTTATAGGACCTGAGGTCAAAAGGGCCCTGGGTTCCACTAGGCGAGTAGTTAAACTGCCGTAGGACCGGGAGACGTGGATTGGCTGGAATGATGTTGCCAATGCCCGCCCATCCTTGAGCGATCAGATCCGATTGCGCATAGGAATCAGAGAGCAGGACGTTGTTAGTAAAGACCATGCCCGGCCATCGGCACTGGATCAGCGGTAATCCAACGGCACCTCCACACTCAGCAGCGCCGTCCTGATCGAAACCAAAACCAAGATGCCCAGCCGCCGAATTCAAATTGGAAATTGTCAGGATGTTATCTCGCCACACCGCTCCCGTAATTTTGGCAGGGGACGTGCGGATAAGTTCCGGAATGCGGCCGGCCAACTGGGGAATGGTGTTGTGTTCCACCGTGAACCCCTCTGTGATCAAGCCCTGCTGACCAATCCATCCTGCCGAGTCCTGGAATCCGCCGCCAGGTCCATTCGCTCCTTCGCTTGGCACCCAGTAGGTGCCAGCGCCAGTTTGTTGATGCTGGGGTCCGAATAAATTGACATCGACGAACAGGTTGTTGGCAAATCGGAATCGCTTGGGTGCGGGTGGGTGGTAAGGACCGGCGGCCGGGCCAAAGCCGTTTAGATCTCCAGGTAGAAAGCCCCCTGGGATGTGAGCAAAGACGTTGTACTCAACGTTTGAATCTCCAGTGACGCCATTAATAGCCCGGAAGATGATCACCTCAGAAGCTGGGTTGGTCGCGTTGAAAGAACCATCGAAGACGTTCCCGAAAATGTGGGCCCTCTCCCCCGCTTTCCACTCCAAATGTTGAGTGCGCTGACCGTGCTGCATATGATCCGACGAAGGACTTCCCATCAAGGTTGAGAGAGGCGAGGTGAAGTAATTCCGTCCGATGACGTAATCGCCGCGTTCAGCGTAAGCCCATTGACCGCCGTCATCAAAATGGGCGGGCAATCCCGTCCAGCTGGCGTAGTTGTTGTACAGCAGATAGGGCCCAGGCCCGTAGCCGGCAATGATGCACTGACAGCCCTCGGAGAACAGTTGGGAGTAATAAGTGTCTGCCGGAACGGTCTGAATTAAGCCTCCGGCCCCGGTGATGTCGAAGCATCCGATTTGCCCCGCCGCGCTTCTCCCATTACTGTCTTTAGGCCACGCATCGGTTGTATTGCAACTACCGTTGCCATTCGGGGCCGACGAGAGAGTAATGACGTGGCACGGCGAATAGCCGGAACAAGTGCCGGACATGCCAGGCGGTAGCTGAACCGAAAGCGCGTTGCTCATGTCGAAGTACACATAGGCCCGTTGCTGCGTCCCAGGCGAACCCGTGATATTGAACGTAGCGGGGCTGGTGAGAACCGCTTTCACGTCACCAGCGTAGAGAGAACCGGGCTGTACCGTGATGGTGAAATTTGCCAGAAGGCTGAAGGGAAGTAAGAGAAAGAGTAGTGGTCTCATTGTCCTGAAATTCCTAATCCGCTGCGCGTGGCTCGCCAGGCCTGCATTCCGTCGATGTAGCTGTCGATGATCGCAGACTGTACTCCGTTCCAAGACAGGAATTGGTAGATGCGATGTGATCCACCCAGTCCATGGAAAAGGCATCTGTCAAAAAAGATCGATTGGACGGTCGTCGGCATACCGATCCATAAGCCGGGTGTCAGTGGATCGGTCGATGTATGATCCGGTCCATAATCATCGGTCGTAAACTGAATGCCGACAAACCGGATATTCGCAAGTGCGCAGTTGTCGCGGCCTTCGAGCGAGTTGAAGTTCAACATCGTGTTATGCACATCCCCCGGCCCGTTGCGTGATTGCACAAATGCAACCATCTTCGATGCCCATGCTGGACTGATGCGGGTGTGAATCGGCATGAACTGAGAGTCGGGCGTTGAGGTCCGAATGATGATCGAATGCAGTTTGCGAGGCCACGGCACGAACCATATTTTGCCTTGCCCAACATCCTCGAATTGGCAAAGGGTTCCGGCTCTACCTGCTTGGTCAGTCTTTCCGTAAGGAGCGAATTTGTAAAGCTGCACCGTGTTTGGGTTCGTCGACGCATTCGGGAAGTGAACGTACCGAATCAATCCGTAAGTGAGCGGCCCGGAGTATCCACAGCCGCCGACTTCATTTCGGGCATAGTTCACTGTCATGCTGCCAGGAGTGCAATTCGCTAGTTCGTTATAACCGGTACTGGAATCGCCGGAACGCGCCCCCATGATGATGCCGCCGCCCTCGACAAAGCCGTGACCTGCTGGAAGGTCAATGGTGGAATTGGCGACGTTAGCCGTCGAGGTCTGGTACTCCTGTAAATCGGGCGTTGGGTACACATCCAGGTAGTGTTGTTCATAGCAACGAGAACCGGCCGGAATGGTGATGATGGTTCCAAAGGAGCCCTGATTGTGAACTGCGGTCGTTAAGTCGCCCTGCCAGTTTGCACAAGTGCTGGGAACCACGTGATTGGCCAGCATGTCGGCATAGTCCGACGGGTAATCGGTTGAGAAGGTAGCAGCCGGTTTAGGCAGATACGCTTGTGGGCCGGGAAAGTTCGGAAGTGTCAGTGTCCCCATCGCGCCGCGCGTCCAAGTGCTGCCGTAATCATTACTGACTTCAGGACACACATTGTAGGAAAGGCCCGGATTACTGGGGGTGAGGCCATACAGGTTCAGAAATGCTGGGGTCAGGGTGAATGAACCGGTATAGCTTTCAGCAAACTGCACCGTTCCTTGCGTTCCATCCTGACAGGAAGTAGGAGCTTTAACGAAGCGAAGCCGCAAGCCGCTGTAGGGGCCGCTGATATCAATACGCACCCGAGCGGTGGTGTAGTTAACGTAATCGAAGTTGACGGCCGTCACCGTTGTTTGCGCCTGGAGAGAGGCAACCGCAAACAGAAAGAATAATGTCGGTTTCATACTCGCCCCTTGCCACGCGAGCCTAATAGATGGTCTTCCATTGGTATGATTCCGTTGCTCAGTTTCTGGCAGACCTGCAGCCCTTCGGCAGCGTAGACTGTCCAGATATCGCCCTGGTGCACGCTATCGCAACCGGGTTGGGTGCCAGTCGTTGCAATGCGAAAGGCATAGTCGGTGCCAAACGCTTGTGAGTTGACGTCGCGACACAGAACCACGCGGGAGCCGGAACCTGTCGTGCTCTGGCCAAAGCCTGAGAGCGCGATCGAAAGGCCGAGAATTAAGGTCTTCTTCATCGAGAGACCTCCAGATCTGAAACGGTAAATGCTATTTACCTGTATTTTAGCATGGTATTTCACATATGCACTATAGCAGCTGTTTTTGTCAAGTCACTCATGATAATATGGGTGTAAACGAGGTCAGTCCATGCCGCCGAGCACAGCCCCTAAGATCGATCCGCAGTTCTTCACGATGAGCGATGCAATCTGCCGTGATCCCGAACGCCGGCGTGTGCTGAACTACGTACTTGACGTAAATGCAAAGTCGTCCGTGGGACACATGTTCTACCCGGAAAGTCTTCAATTACTGACCATGAAGTGCAGACAGCCCGAGCGCTTCTGCTCCTTCGCGCCCTGCCTCGCCAGTCAGCACTGCACAGTACACATGCAGACGCGGATAAAGAACCGTTACGAGACGTTGGAGGATCTGAAGTTGGCTTTTACCGTTCCGGCTGAACGGAAAACCAAAGCACTTGGCCCGATGTCGAACGATGAGGCCTATTCGCTGATAGCCAAGACGAGTGGCGGAAACCTAACGCGGCAGCAAGTGTTCGACTTGATGAAGCGCAAAGCAAAAGATCCCCTACAGTTCTGCAAGGAAGTGGCCTGCGTGCAGATAGCACCGTGCGAACTCCACATGATGGGAACAGTTGGGGATATTGCGCGGCTGCTGAAGCTGCCGAGATAACTATGCCGGTAGATCCGTTCAGTTTTTGGCCGTATCTGGCCGGCAACGAAGACCTGCTCACGTCAAGTGACTCGACTGTTCGCCTGGTCGCGTTGGCCTCAGCCCGGCAGAATGCGATTGAGGAAATTTCAAATTGCGGCTTCTCGTTGCAACGCAAGCGGGAGTTGATTTCTAACGTTCTCGCGGCCTGGAGTTCGATCACGCTTGACTTGACCATGGCCGAACTTGAACTTAAGCAGCAAACACAGAAAGGCTTATCCACATGATGATTCACAACCCACCAGCACGCACAGAACCAAAGCGGCTATTTCGCTTCCGTCGGGAGATGAAAGTATCGCCAAACGGCGACACACTTGTAAAAGTTCAACCGAATCAGGAACTCGAGATTTCGGTCGTTGTCGGCGAGTCATTGATTCGCGCAGGTGATGGTGAGTGGGCGAAACCTCTCACGAAATTGGAGATTCTTCTCGAACAGCAAGCGAAAGAAGATAGAGAGCGCCCAACTCCGTTCATGGGCTTCGAGTTGAAATCGCTAGAGGGACCGAAACTTGTTTTTACCATCGCATTTGCATCCGATGGCGAAGTTCTCCGCGACGAGATCACAATGATCTTCGCCGAGATCAACCGATGGCATCCGCGGAACGAAAACGCGAACGGCAGTTCAAGAACCAAGCCGCTTCCAGACGAGCCCTTACCGCTGAAGCTGAGAACCCTAGGTGATTACCTTGCTAATCCTGGTTTAGAGCCGCATATTCAAGACCACATCCGGAGCTTTGCCAATTGTCTAGCGAAGGGTCATTCGTCTAGCGGCTTTTTGTTCCGTTTCCAGTGGGCTGAGTCTTTTGGCTCAGCGACGATCAGTGGAACTTCATATCGGGTTGGGATTTTCCAAGGCACCGGCGCGGCGATGTTAGGCGAACAGATGGACCGAGCTCTCGCGAGGAACAACACAAACATCGGCCGATTGTTCGCCGGAAAGCTTGCCGACTGGATGAACGGCTAGTGGCGTGGATGTCAATGCCGCAAGTGCATCTACTGCTCTCTCGCGCATTGACCTACTGCCTAACTGTCTGGCTGAGATTTCAAGTGTCGCGCACGCGCATCCCGGAGAACGCACAATGCCCCGGCTGCGGCCATCGACGTGGAACGATTCGGTTCTCTCGCGAGCAGGCGGCCGTCATTCATTCCTGTCTAATTTGCAGCGCGTCCTGGTGTGAAGAGCCGCTCGTTGATCCGAGCGTATGGGTGGCACCGTAAGGTATGGCGCGGCGGTACCAATGCTCGGTTTGCCTGAGTGAATCGCGCGGTTTGATTGACGAAAAGCTTGCGGCCAAAGTTCCGCTTCGTCAGATCTCCGAACGCTTTGGAGTAGGCCGTATGGCGCTGCTCCGGCATTCGAAACATGAGCACGACAGGGCTGCAGAACTCGCTCGGCAACGGGTTGAGCAGGAGGCTGCTGAACTGAAACGTCATCAGGAAACGCAGGCTGTAGAAAAAACGTTGCATCCGCAGCCAGTGGCGCTCGCGAAGCGTTCAGAGTACGTGAATATTCCGGCGCTATCGCGAGAACTCACCGGCCCTGAAGAGTTGAAGCTGCTGCAGAGCCTCATCAACGAGAAGATTCCCCGATCCCTCATTGTCGAACGACTGCTGGATTCTGTGAACGCGAAGCGGTTCCGGTTCTTTTCTGCGAATGGCCGATGCACCGACGTGAAAGCGTCACCCGATTATGCTGAACGCCGCGCCGGGTTGGAGCTGCTTTTCAAGATTCTCGGCTATCTGCCGACGCAGAATACGGTCAGCGCAACGGTGGAGATCGACGCACGACCGCTTGAGTCTGTGCTGGACGAAATGAGGAGCCTTACCGATGAGCTTGCCATCGAACTCGAACGATCTCAGTCCCAGGGTCCAAGAGATCCTCGCCCGATTGTCGACCTTAAACCTGAGAGCTGAATCAGAGCTTCTGACCGGTAACTTCCGGCGCTTCATCGAACCCGCTTGGAAGATCCTCGAACCGTCAACGCCGTTCCAACCGAACTGGCATATTGACGCCATCGCCGAGCACTTAGAGTCTGTGAGCCGCGGCGAGATCCTTCGCTTAATCGTGAACCTCCCGCCGCGCGCCATGAAGAGCACGCTTTGTACCATCTTGTGGCCGTGCTGGACGTGGGCATCCGATGGCGCAAAGTCCCGCTGGATTACAGCCAGCTACTCAGCAGCACTCGCCACAAAACACAGTGTTGATCGCAGAACGCTGATCAGCAGCGATTGGTATCAGCGGCTCTTTCCCGCTGTGCAGCTCGCATCGGATAACAACCTGAAGCAGTCCTTCAGTTCGAAGGCGCGTGGCGGCATGTTCTCCACAAGTACGGGCGGTTCTGTCACGGGCTTAGGTGCTGGCATCATCTTGTGCGATGACCCGCATAACGTCAGTGAGTCACATAGCGTGGTGGAACGCGAAAGCACGGTCAGGTTCTTTCGGCAGAGTCTACTCACGCGGTTGGACAACCAGGAGAAGGGTGCAGTCGTGGTTGTGATGCAGCGCTTGCACGAGGACGACTTAAGTGGCCAGCTATTACGTGACGGGGGCTGGACGCATCTCTCGCTCCCTGCCATTGCTGAAGGTCGAACCGTCATTTCCCTTCCCTCTGGCCAGGAGTTCGTTCGTGAAGACGGCGACCTGCTGGAACCGGTCAGACTCGGGACAGGAGCGCTGGAAGACTTGAAGCGCTCCATGGGCTCTCTGGCATTTGCAGGCCAGTATCAGCAGCGCCCGGCGCCAGAAGGCGGTGGATTGCTGCCGAGACGGTTCTGGCGTTACTGGCGACCGCGTAACGTGCAGTTTTCACCCGTGTCAGTGACGCTGGAGAACGGGGTTTCCGCACAGATCGACGCCGTTGAGTTACCGGATGATCTTACGCTGGCGCTGAGCTGGGATATGGCTTTCAAGGATGCTAAAGACTCAGATTTCGTAGTCGGCATGGTTCTTGGGCGTAAGGGCGCTGATTACTACGTGATCGACGCTGTGCGCGGCCGCTGGGACTTCCC
>CALMAV010000054.1 GCA_937859895.1 uncultured Bryobacterales bacterium
GCTGCCATATAAAACGCTGCCGAGTAGCCATGTTGACCTGCGATGTGACCCGCAACGAGAGAGCTGATACCCACAAACAGATCGTAAAACGCGCTGAGCAGGCTAACAGTGGAGCCATGCTGTGTGACTGGAATGCGACGCAAGACTGTGGAGGCCACGGCCGACCAGGGGAAAGAGAATCCAAATCCAAGCAGGGCTGCGGAGGCAATGGCGAAGGCAGGCCGAGGGCCAAGGGCAAGTAGGACCAGCGCGATTGCCATCAGCACGAGTCCGCCATAGAAGGTGATGCCGGGATGGATACGGTCGGGCAGTCCGCCGAGGAAGAAGCGTGAGAGCAGGACCATGATGGCATAGGCGGAGAAAGCAGCTGGTCCGGAATTGCCGTGGTGAGCAAGGTGAAGGATAAGAAAGCCGGCGACCACTGGGTAAGGAACGTTCATGAAGCCGACCGCTAAGCCAGGGGCAAGCAGGCCGGGAGGAAGCCAACTGGTTCGTCCTGTTCGCGGCGCGGGCTGAAAGTCCTCACGGATAAAGAGCACCACTGAAAACGCGACCAGTGCTGCAACAGCTTGAAGCAGCGCCGCATGTTGGAAGGAGCCTAGCCAATGGCCAAGCACAGGCCCGGCCGAGAGACCTCCCCAGATGCCGCTGCTGATATAGCCGAGTGCCTGCCCGCTGCGTCCGACACCGGCGACTTCGACCGCCCAGGCAGCTGCACCCGTGTAGAGGCAGGCTTCACCGAAGCCTTGGAGCACGCGGCCACCGTAGGCGCCGGCGAGGCCGATTGGCAGCAGATAGACTCCGCCGGCCAATGCGCAACTGAGGAGGCCCGTGAGGAAGGTGATCTTGCGCCCGCGGCGGTCGGCTAGTGGACCAGAGAAAAAGCGGCTGCCGAGCGCGACGAAGGAAAAGGTGCCGATAACGAGTCCGACGATTTGATCGGAGCCATGGAGATCATGTTTAACGTGCGGAGCCAAGGCTGGAAGCACGGTACCGATGCCACAGAAGCCGAGGAATGTGGCAAGGATGAGGGACCAGAAGCGCGCACCAAAATAGTGCTCGGGTGATTGCATTGGCTACTTTGAGTGTAGCGGGGTGGGGTGGAGGGTAATGAGTCAAGGGCGAGAAATCTTACTCGTCGTAGTGACTGAGGAACACCGTTCTGTCGTAGTGCACCAGACCGAAGCGCAGTCTATCTAGCCAGCCCTCCAGCCCGAGGACATTGCGAGGGAATTCGTACTGAGTCGCGAAGTAGACGGTGCTATCGAACTCCAAATCAAAACACGACAGCTTCACATTGTGACCAAAGGCGGAGAAAGTGCCTGTTGCGGTTGAGAAACGCTTGGATAGCCCATCTTCGACAGTAAGGCCCAGTGCTTCCGCGTACTCTCGCTGAAAGATGCAATTGGCAGCTCCAGTGTCGACTTTCGCGAGCAAGCTGACCGCGCGGTCAACGGCAACGCTCATAGTGACTAGAAGCTCAATTCCCGGGCAGAGGCTTGGTAAGAGTGCTTAGAGCGAAAGCTGAGGCGTTCCAAAACTACCAGCCTCCAAACGGAAGATCCTCAGCGTCAATTTTGACAACGAGCGGCGGAGATTGCTGGCCAAGAACTTGCGAGTAAACCTGTTTGGCAGTTCTGCCGGTTGCTAAAAGCTTGTCTCCCTGCAAGGCTATCCACTGACCGGCATACTGGCGACGGTTCTTGGATAACCACTCCAGACTTTGCTGGTGTTTACGGTGGCGCTCTGCCTGGGTATATGATTGCGCGAAAGTTTCTAACGCTGCGCGCACTTGCGCAAGATGGACGGTTACGGTTCGCGATCCACGTGACTTCGCAATACTTGGTTCGGCATACAACGGAGAACCTAGTTGCTGGTCGAAACCTTCCCGTTTGAACAATGGTCCGCTAGAAAGCGGGTTGTTGCCTCCCAAATTCATTCCGTAAGCTCCTGACACTCTATGGCTCCAAGAGGGCTTCCATATCTCGTAATGTTGATCAGGGGTTTGGTCTATCGAGTTAAAACCTGTCATGCTGCGCCCCCGCTTTCATCCACTAGGCCAAGCAGACGAAGAGCGAATACCTCGTCGTCATAAATCGCAGCGGCAACGTGAGCGAGTGAATCTTCGCCTAAGAATCTCCTCTGAATCCGCACAAATGCTGCATGCTCATACCTGAGAGATTTATCTATGATCACGGTTCCGGTGCTTCGGTGAAGTGAGATGCCGTAGAAGTTGGCATCGCCTAAAAGATCTGGTCTTACAAGCGAAGCGGTTACAGTCCCAAGGTTTACGGCCGTTGAAATTGCGGGAAGCACCAGCGTGGTTTCCTGAGAGGCCGGCGATGCATCTACAAGCTCCCTAATCTTTTCGGCAACTCTGTCGAAGACAGAGATAAGCTGGGGCGCGGCATCCCAATCGGGGTTAGCGGCACTAAACGTAACAGAATCTAACCCAACCTTCACGGCCGCATTGAGCCTGCGAATTCCGATATTGAGGAAAGTGTCGCCCAAGCTAGCCGGGTTGGGATTGAACGTAAAATCGGTCAGATCTACACCAATCTCCTTCAACACATCATGGAGTAGCCGGATGAAAGGATTAGGTGTCGTCCAGCGATCCAGCCAGGGAGATGCGAAGGCCTGTCGATGCTCAAGAAAAGACTCCGGAATGTTCGGTGCATCGGTGACAATCGGCACGGCTCGATTTTAGCGAACGTAGCGTCGGAAACTCGCACGTGCTACCGGCATGAGCAATCGCCTGAACCCCTATCGTCAGTTGAAGTTAAACCTTTTCCGGCACCGTATATGGGGCGCGGTAGGTTCCCTTCATCAGCGCTGATGCTTCGTTGTCGTTCAGCACGGACTCTGTTGTGGGGTCGAAGTTTAGTGTTCTGCCTACTCGGTAAGACGTATTGGCAAGATGGACCAGCGTGGCTGAGAGATGGCCTTCCAAGATAGGTGCGTGCAGGTCTTCGGTCTTGCGGCTTCTCATGCAGTCAATGAAGTTGGCGAAGTGCTCGTGCTTGACCGGTTCGTGTTTAGCCGGGCCGGGCTCTTCGGTCTCGCCCAGGAACGATTTGTAGGAATCGTAGTCTGAGATGGCAAGGTAACCTTTCGAGCCGTAGTACAAGTTGCCAATGGTGG
>CALMAV010000055.1:0-3631 GCA_937859895.1 uncultured Bryobacterales bacterium
GGTAGTGGAGATGAAATAGAGTATGAGCGAAGGTGAGTTCAACGTGCCGCCGAAGACGGAGACGCGCGCGCAGGGGGAGGAATTTAAGAAGACAGTGCGGGACGCGTTCCGGCAGGGCGCACAACTATTCGGGCCACCGGAAACGGCCGTCAATCATTTTCGTCAGGCGCGCAAGGAGATACTGCTGGGCTTTCGCGAGTTAATCGACGCCAGGCTCGAGCGATTATCGCGACAGGAGACCAAGGGCACTCGGGTTGTGGTTGAGTAGTCGCTGAAGAGGGACGCCGACAAACGCGGATGGACCTATCTGCAGCCACGATCACTGTTTGTTGAAAACGGCTGGTGATCCGTACACGACTGGTTGCTCAAACAGGAGACGCAATGAAAGTATTGGTGGTAGGAGCGACTGGCAAATACGCCGGTCTGGTAAGGCTGAGGAAGCACGCAAGCACTGCTGACGAGGTGGGATCAGAGATCTCATAACGATGCGAGCCTGTTGAAGCTGCTGGACACACTGACGGCGTCTTCCACACCAATCCAGCTCTTCAAGAGAACGAGGCAGATCTCCGGAACTTTTGAGCTCTCGGCAGCAGGTATGGTTAGCCGTGTTGAACTTGCGCAGATCATGTCGGCCGCGCTTGGTGGCACGATTGAGGCCGTGAGATCACATTTGTGAAGTGGTTGAAGAGGGCGCACATTCCTGAAGGCTCTTTCCGGGACGGCATGCAAAAGATGTATGCCGATTACGATCCCTCTGGTTTCCAGGCGGAAATGCTCTTGTGTTCCGAGCTATTCTAAACCGTGAACCTTGCATGAATTTTTTCTGAACTCGCACTGGTCAGAAAGAGCCCGGCGAACTAGGGTTGTGGCCGTCCGAAAACATAGGCAAGTCAGGGTTTGCCGTTGGAGGTTGGAGGCACGTGCGTGGTAAGTCTTTTCAGAATGAATTCGCGAACCAGACCGTCTCCGGCCCGGCCCAGGATGCCAAATGCGGCGTTGCGAAACAGTAGCCCAGTTCCGCGATCGGCATGAGGGTAGTAAAGATTCGAGAGAGCGCCAGAGGCAAGACCGCCCACGATAGACGAGTAGTTGGGCTGGTACGCTCCATTGTCACCGCGTGTGAGCACCGAGAAGGCAATAGCGTGTAGGAAGCGGGACTTCTTGCTGCCTGAGCCCTGGTAGAAGTAGCGCGGATCTTGGTGAAGGATTGATGGCAGGATAGCGCCGCTAATCAGTGTGCCGGTGAGCTGGTCACCGAAATCAGCAGCGTATCGCTTTGCGTAACCACTCGTTCCAAACCCATAACCAGCAAAAGATCGATTAGCTTGTTCAACACCTGCGGCAATGCCTGAGATGACAAATTGAGAAGGATCGAAGATGGCGTGGGCTGCCAGTGAAAACTTTTGCCTGTCGTTGAGCGGTGCGGCATCGTGAATGTAACTGGTGTAGAAGTTTGGTAGGAGACCAAAGATGCGCTGGCTCTCCTGGGACTTGAGTTGCGCGTCTGCGATTTCCGCGTTTGTGGCCGTTACCTGAACATCTGTGGTGGTTGGCGCGACGGCTAGCGATATGTTTTGGAGCTCGTAAGACTGGTTATCGGCAAGCGTGATTTCCGACGATAGAAACGGAGCGAGACCAGGCAAAGTGATAGCAACGCGGAAGGGGCCGTGACTCAGGTTTTCAAATCGGAACTCACCCTCGCTGTTAGCAGAGACAACTTTTTCCACCCGTCCATCCGAGCCTAAGAGGCTTACTTGCGCATCGGGAATAACAGCTCCGCTGGAATCTTGAACGACGCCCGTGATGGCAGCTGTTTGGGACGGATTTGAAACCGTCTGGCTTGCCGTATCCTGTGCAAGCGCAACGGACGCAACAGGGGCAATAAGAAGGAGGGTTAAGCAGAGGATTGAGGTACGGTTACCGCAAGTGGATGCAAGAGGGCTGATCAAATTTGCTCGTTTGGGGGGTGATGGCAGCATACCTAGATACGTGGCGTGCAGGGTCTGAGGGTACAGAAAAGGGCACTTCCAAGGTGAGTGCGTTAAGGATCGTTTGACCTGCTGGGAATTTAGCAGCCGATCTTGCTTTCGCGCGAGAATGCGTTAGGGTCACGCTCTTCTTCTGGGCCGTCGAGACATTCGAGATCTTTCTCAATAGCAATCTTCAGGGGCGATCCATCAGCCATTAGGTTGAAGTAGATGCCGATTGCGTCGCTATGGGCCCACTCTCTGATGTCAGCCCCAGGCGCTGCAATCGAGATTATGCCGTCCACAAAGGAGGCGCTTGCTGATCCCTGATTGAAGGGTTCCAGCACGTAAACCAGTTTGGTGCTGCCTGGAAAGCGAATCTCTTCTTGTAGGGCAGTGCCGGCCGCCAACTCGTCGACTTCCTTTCGATTGAGACGAAGCCGAAGGCTGTTCTGGCGAGTGCGCAATTTCACAACTCTAAGTTTATCCGCCAATCACCCGAGTACACGTTAAATCGATGGGCTCGCAGAAAACCAATGAGAGTGATGCTGAACTGTCTTGCTGTTTCGATTGCCAGGCTGGACGGTCCGCCTACAGTGGCAAGGAATGCGCCGCCCGCCATAGCAGTTTTAGCAACCAGTTCGAAGCTGCTGCGGCTGCTGAGGAGCAGGATCTCCTCTCGTAACGGGATACGACCGTTCAGCACGCAGTAACCAATGATCTTATCGAGTGCATTATGACGGCCGATGTCTTCGAACAGCTTTTCAACTTCACCGGCGCTGTTGACTAAAGCGGCTGCGTGCAAGCCTCCGGTTTGGGTGAAACCTCGCTGATGCTGGTCGAGCAAGTCGGGTAGGCGCTCGATGAATGTTCGGGAAATAACCAATGGTTTTCCCTTGTGGTTTTCATTGGGTGGTAGAACCAGCGCGTCGGAGCTTCGTTTACCGCAGACCCCACAGCTGGAGTTGACGATGCTATTTCGGCTAATGCGCCACGATTCGACGTCAACAGAGGGCGCCAACTCGGCCACGATCTCGTTGTGAGGCTCGGTACCAAGGGAGCGGATGTCCAGCAGATCGCTGCCATTCTTGATGATCCCTTCTGAAAGCAGCAGTCCTGCCACAAGTTCACGGTCGTGGCCAGGCGTGCGCATGGTGAGTGCCAGGTTCTCTGTGCGAAGTGCCTCTTTGAACCGGTAAGCGATGCGTATGTCGAGCGGCTCTTCTGCCGCAACAGTGTCTACCACACGCTCAGAACCGACGCTTGTGACCCGCTTCATTTCGAAGGAGCGAAGGGCGCGACGATCCAGAGATGAAGTTGCGCTATCTTGATCGTCATTACTATGCCTGCTGCCGGCATCCATCATGTCGAGCTCCTGGTTCTTGCCCTGCTGTTGCTTGTAGCCGCATTAGCCGTCATTGCTAAAAAGATAGCGGTTCCCTATCCCATCATCCTGGTGATTGGTGGGCTGTGCCTGAGTTTGATTCCGGGAGCGCCAAAAGTCTCGCTTGATCCGAACATTGTTTTTCTCGTGATTCTTCCGCCATTGCTGTTCTCGGCTGCTTTTCATACTTCCTGGAGAGAGTTTCGGCGTAACCTGCTCAGCATTTTGCTGCTTGCCTTCGGGTTGGTGGGCTTTACGGTGTTCGGTGTAGCATTGGCAG
>CALMAV010000055.1:3641-9122 GCA_937859895.1 uncultured Bryobacterales bacterium
GGTGCTAGGGGCTGTGGTGGCCACGACCGATCCGATCTCTGCAGTAGCGACGGCTCGCAAGCTGGGCATTCCGCGCCGCATTTCCGACTTGCTGGAAGCCGAGAGCCTGCTTAACGATGGCAGCGGCCTGGTGGCTTTGCGGTTCACATCAGCGCTGGTGGTAACGGGGGTGACGCCGACTTTCTTTCAAGGCGTGGGGACGCTGTTGTACCTGATCGTGGCCGGTGTGGCGATCGGCCTTGCGGTGGCATGGGTGGTCAGCCATATACAGAGAGCTATCTCGGAATCGGCAATTGAGATCACGGTCAGCATTATCACCCCTTACATTGCATATTTAGCGGCTGAGGCTGCCGATTGTTCCGGCATTATGGCAACACTGGCCTGTGGAATCTATCTGGGCAGGCGTAGTTCCGGTTTCTTATCACTGCATGCGCGCATTGAGTCGTCCGCGGTTTGGAGCACGCTCGACTTCATTCTGAACGGCATTGTTTTTCTTCTACTGGGGCTACAGTTGCCAAGCATCATTGCTGACATACAGGGCAGAGGGCATCGGCTATTGCTGCTGGAGGCAACAGTGTTCTGCCTACTAGTGATTGCGCTACGAATGCTGTGGGTATTTCCGAGCTCATGGCTGATTTCCAAGCTGCGGCATCGAGCAATCGCGCGGCACACGGACCCGTTTTCGTCGCGTGAGGCTTTTCTGATCGGGTGGGCAGGAATGCGCGGCGTATTGGCTCTGGCCGCGGCGATTTCGTTGCCAGAACATGTGGCTGGGGGTGGAGTGTTTCCAGAGCGGAACCTGATCATCTTTTTTACATTTGCGTTGATCTTTGTGACGTTGGTTGTGCAGGGGCTAACGTTACCGGCACTGATCCGGCAATTGGGGTTAAGCGGGACTTCAGTTGCCGGCGAATTGGAAGAGGAAGAAGCTGCGCGCCGCGAGATGATTACGTCCGCTCTGGCCTCACTTGGGGAGATCAGGCTGGAAGGGGAAGGCAACCCGCACACGCTGGATCAGCTGGAGCACTACTACCAGAGGCGCCTGGCACTGCTGGGAGATGAAGAAGACGGGCCCGAGTCGGGTCTGAGCAAAGAAGAGGTACAGCAGTTTGACACGATTGCACAACGACTACGAGCGGTTGAGCGCACGGTGGCGCTGCGGCTTCGGGATAAGCGCAAGATTCACGATGAAGTGCTGCGGGATCTGGAGCGGGAGTTGGATTTGCTAGATGCCCGGTATGGGTGATTGGGCGAGGATGGCCGACTGAGCCAGAACTTTCCTGTTAGAATCGAATACGTGAGGCCACGGCTGCGAACCGTGACCTCATCAGACTTACGTACGCCGTTTCCAGCTGACGTAGATCTGCAATGTACCAATCAGAGTCAGTGCAAGTCGTATTCGGATAGCCACCTCCTCAGCCGGGGTGGGACGAAGAGCCTCAGCCATCAACTGGGGCTTTTCCCTTATGTAAAGCCCGACCTAACTGAATAGCCGAACCCTCGTTAGAGAAACTTCGCCTCTTCGCGCCTCCTGCCAAGAATCCTCATTGTGCCATGTGGATTACGTTAGTTACCAGGCTGAGCACTTCGGCGCAGTTAAGTAGTAATCAAGTGGCTGGCTTCGGTGCGGGCGTCGTCGGCTGTGGTGCGGGCAGGGGCTTGCGAGGGAGCATCTCGGGCCGGGTTGCAGTGTTGTATATAAAAGACGCGATGATTGCTGACGCTTGCATCAGGTCGCTGGGCTGGATGCGATCGTACACATCCATGTTCGAGTGGTGGGTGCGCGTCTCGTAGTCCATTGGGTCCTGGATGAACTGAAAACCTGGCAGGCCGACAGCATCGAATGATAGGTGGTCGGTGCCGCCAGTGTTGCGAATAGAGATTGTGTTCGCTCCTAGATCTTTGAACGGCACGAACCAACTCTCGAAGATGGGCCGCATCATGTCGTTGCCCTGCAGATAGACGCCACGAATCTTGCCGCCGCCGTTATCGAGATTGAAGTAGCCGTCTAGTTTGGGATGTTGCGCGGTTAGCTTCATCGTTTCGCGAGCGGCAAAGTGCTCTTTGACATAAGCGCGTGAGCCGAGCAAGCCTTCCTCTTCGCCACCCCAAAGAGCGATTCGCACAGTGCGGTCCATAGGCATTTTGAGCGACTTGAGAATACGCACGACCTCCATCACCACTGCGCTTCCAGCTGCATTGTCGGTCGCGCCTGTGCCGCCTTGCCATGAGTCGAAGTGAGCACCGAGCATTACTACTTCGTCTTTATGCGGACCACTACCCGGGATCTCACCAACGATATTGAAAGTGTTCGGATCATCGGCACTCATATCGTTCTGGATGTTGAACTCCAGCTTTACAGGAATCTTGTGCTCCAGCAGACGGGCAATCCGGTTGTACTGCTCCGGCATCACGGCTACTCCTGGCACAGACACGACTTTCTTGGTGTCGTAAGAACCACCTCCCGCTGCGAAGATGGTTCCTCCCTGCCCCTGAGTTCCGGCTGACATCACGAGCAGTACGCCTTCATCCCGCATGAACTGGGCAATCTTGTCGTTGAGACGGAGGCGCTCTTCGCGCGTGAGTGGCGGAGTTCCTGCAGACCTTGTGTGCGGAGCACTAGGAGAATCGACATACCGATTGGTGCTGGCGCTCACCGCCATGGCTTCCTCCCCTAGTTCGGCATCGGTGTAGCGATGCGCTTCGGCTCTCTCCGGAAGAGGTAAGTCGCGGGGTTCTGAAGTCATCACTATCTTGCCCCGCAGCTTGCCCTTGAACTTCTCCATGTCCGCTTCGGTCCGGATTACTGCCAGCATGGGCTCACCGGCGAGCGAACCGTTAGTGCCTTCGGTCCACGCCAGGGGAATGCCCATCAGCTCGGAAAATTGCGGCTCGGCCATGTGGGCCTCAAAGTACTTGTTCTGCCAACTGCGGCCGAATGGTCCCCACTTTTCTTCTTTCACATTCGTGAGGCCGTATCCGCTCAACTGCTTGACGGCCCAATCGCCGGCTGTCCGGAAATTAGGCGGGTTGGTCAAACGCGGCCCGAGTACGTGGGTGAGGTAGAACATTGTGTCCATTACCTTGGAGTTGGTGAAGGCTTCGGTGCGAATCCGGTTCACCACCGAGAGATCAACCTTCTCTTCGGCGAGGCATATTAAGGGAAGCGCGACTAAAGCGGCCAGGAGCGCGGTGCGAGTAGTTGCATTCAGCATGTCTTGTAAGGTCTGAGTGATTAGGCTTATCAGGTACGACCAGCTTAGAAGAAGGTTACGGCACGATTTGCGATTTCGAGCAGAGTGTAAGACCGAGTGAGTTGTCTTCGCTACAGTCAGGCTCGGTAATCATACAAACCGTGTCTGAATCACCACAGCTGTTGCAGCACAAGTGAAGCGCTCTCAGCAGATTAGGGGAAATGCTGTTAGAATCTCTGTGTTGACGCAGTTCGAAACCACCATTCGAAGACCGCTGGATGTGACTGGCATTGGCCTGCATCATGGGGCTCCGGTTCAGATGCGCATTCTGCCGGCGCCGCCTGATACTGGAATCGTATTTGTCCGAACTGACTTGGATAACACCCCGATCCGTGCCAGCTGGGAATATGTCAAGCGCGTCAGCTATGCCACCAGCCTGATGCACCCGAAAGGCATCCTGATCTCTACCACCGAGCACCTGCTCAGCGTGTTCTACGGCATGGGGGTCGATAACGCCTTTGTGGAACTGGACAGCCTTGAACTCCCCATTTTGGATGGAAGCAGCCTGCCTTTTGTGGAGTTGATTCGCTCGGTTGGATTGCAAACGTCACGCCGCCAGCGTCGGTATATGCGGATTGTGAGACCGATCAGCGTTGAGAAGAATGGCAAGGTGGTTTCCATTCTTCCGTCGGATACGTTCGGTCTGCGCTGCCACAATTTTTTCGATCATCCGATGGTGGGTGAGCAGAGTCTGGAGTTGGAAGTGACGCCGGAGAGCTATGCGACTGAGATTGCGCCGGCCCGGACGTTTGGTTTTGAATATGAGCTGGACCAGATGCGCGATCAGGGTCTAATCCGTGGGGCGACGCTGGACAATGCCGTGTGTTTCACACGCACGGGCGTAGCGAATGAGGGCGGATTGCGGTTCCCGGATGAGTGTTGCCGGCACAAAGCACTGGATTTGATTGGCGATTTGGCCTTGCTGGGTCGGCCTCTGCTGGGCACGGTGGTTGCACATAAAGCAGGCCATGCAATGCATGTGGCGTTGGTGAATGAGTTGATGGGCGATCCGAGTTACTACGAGATTGTGACGATTCCGGCGACGTCGAGTTTGCGGCGTGCTTCGGCGTAAGCTTCCGTGGAGTTGCGGATTATGGTGTTTCAGCCAGAGTGAAGCGAGCTCGTTCGAAGCCGGCCGGTGTAACGTGCACGGAGCCTTGGAAAGGGTGGTTGATGTCTCCGATGGCAACGAGAATAGACGAGATTAAAAAGGCGAGCACCATTACCTGAAACAGGTGGAGCCGTAGGTTAAAGGAACCAAACAGGCAAGCAGACATGATGGTAACTGTGGCTCCGAGGATCAGTACGAGCCAGAGGATGCCTGGTAAGTCCGCCTTCACTTGTAATTGGCGCAAGCGGCGGTACTCGGTCATCCTTGTAAGTTCTGTGAGCGTGTGGTCGAGAGCCGATTGTTCGCGCATCGTGCGTATTTCCGCTGACGTCAGCGTTGCCCAGAGTTGCCGAATCAAAAGTCGAGATGCTGGACTTAGTTCGCTGCGACTCATGGCAGGCCATTCGCTGGTGAGCATCACATTGGTGTAGTCAACAGCGAGCTTGAGAAGTTGACCACGTTGGGGGTCCGGAAGGGCCCGGGATGAGCGGACAAGGCCGACAAGGCAGTTTGCTTCAGAGTCTGCATTTGCATCCGCTACTTGGAAATTCGTCCACACGGCGAAGAGCATGAATCCCAAGATGACGGCGTAAGTACTACCGAGAACGCTGACATGCCAGCCGATTAAGTCGTTATGCTGTCGCCGTAACTTGCTTGGCCATAAGCGCTGAAGCAGCAGCAGAAATCCAGTTGCTGCTAACATCGTGGCGATCACGATAACCGTGTTCTGAAAGCTGTTTAGCACTTCGGCGCCTCCAATCAAAGCGTGGAGAAGGTGGCGGAACCCGATGGAAAGAATAGCAAAGTGAGCCGCTTGTAATCACTGGGCCTGCAACGCTGCGACTGCTTTACGGTTGTGTATAGAGAGGGGATTCCGGCAACTAAAAGTGAGAATTTGTGGCTCCGCAGGTGGATGCGCCCCGAAGCTGAGTAGCTATCGATTTTCAGATATTTCTCTTACGGAAGTAATTGCACGCTGCGCAGTGAGATTGCCTGACCTCCCGCAAGCTCCTACTTTATCTCTGGTGAATATACGGCTGAAGATCTCTGTCAGCTTACTCGAGCGCAAGCCGCGGAAGGTGCGAATCTGACCCGAAGTCGTAGAACACCCGGAGT
>CALMAV010000055.1:9132-10491 GCA_937859895.1 uncultured Bryobacterales bacterium
TTCTCATCCAGATCGGCGACCCTGAACTCGCGCAAGCGCCACGGCTTATCTTCCGGTTCAGCGACGATCTTTGCCCCGGCCTGTTTCCAGCGGCGATATAGGCCATCCACTTCTTCTTTGCTGTTTAAATTTAACCAGACCATAACCGGTCCACCAGTGCGATAGCCTCGGCCGCCTTTTCAACGTTGGTGACCGGAATCTCAGGGACGGCATTGGGGAGTGGAGCATACGATCTTCTGACTCCAGATTCTAGCCGATTGCGGACGGTGAGCAAGTCCGCTTTGGAAGCATGCATATCAGAATTCACGTGATCCGAGAAGTCGCCAACAGCGGGGCTGCAAACCCCAAGTCGCCGTCTGGGTCTTAAACGGTATTTGTTGTTCAAACGACAAGCGAAACTAACGGTAAGTTCCGCGCCCTAATTCGAAACGCGATTTCTTCGGGCGCTAGGCCATGTGATTTCGATGCTATGATCAACTCGTGCTGCGGGATACCTCGCATCCTCCCCTGGCTGTTCCGGAGCGGGAGACGTGTGGTGCTTACACCCGGAAAGATGTGCTCCGGCTGCTGAAGATTGATAATCGTCGGCTGCGCATGTGGGAGCGTCAGCAACTGGTCCCGGAGCTGAGTCACTACCGGTTTTCAGATCTTCTTCTCCTCAAGCGCATTGCGCGACTGCGTAGTGATTCGGCACCTGCTAAGCAAATCAAACAAGCACAAGGTGCTCTTCGGAAGTGGATGGGGGACGTTCCTTCCCACGATGGCGATGTCCAGGTCTATGTTGATGGCGGTCGTGTTCGGGTTCAGATTGGGAAGCACAAGCTGGAGCCTTCTTCCGGTCAGATGCTGTTCGACTTTGCCGAGGAAGAGATCAAGAAGCTGTTGCACCTCCCGGCCTCGCAGCGTAACGACGCCGCAATGGCTGAGAAGCTGAAAAATAAGATTGAAGCCGATCAGTGGTTTGAGCGCGGCCTTGAACTCGAGAGTACGGGAGCGCCTTTTGAGCAGGTGATTGAGGCGTATACGAAGGCTTCCGCTCTGGACCCTTCTTCCGCGGGGGCGCTGGTGAATCTCGGTACGGTTTTCTTCAACGGCCATGCCTGGGCCGATGCTGAAAAGCACTATAAAAGAGCGCTGGAGGTGGATGCCGATTACGCACTGGCCCACTTCAATCTCGCAAATTTGTATGACGAGCAGGATGATTCCGAAGGAGCTTTGCATCATTATCGAGAAGCGCTTCGCCTGCATCCCCGGTATGCAGACGCGCACTACAATCTTGCGCTGCTCTATCAGGGTTTGCGGGATCCGGTGAGTGCGATGCGCCACTGGCGGGCTTACCTGAAGATTGATACGGTGAGC
>CALMAV010000055.1:10501-11105 GCA_937859895.1 uncultured Bryobacterales bacterium
CGGCGGGTGTGGACGGCGATCGGCCAAAGAGTTCGAAACTGCAATTAGTGAAGAGCCAGAAAGCTTGAGTCTAGAAACGTCTAACAAGTCCCGAGCTTGTCTGCCAATGGCCGCTATCATTCTGGCGGCGGGATCGGCTTCACGCATGGGACGGCTGAAGCAGCTTCAAGCGTTCGAAGGCAAAACCTTAGTCGGACGTGCTATCGATGCTGCGCTGGAGGCTGGTTTCGATCCGGTGCTGGTAGTGGTAGGTGCGGAAGCTGGAGCGGTACAGGCCTCGGTGGCCAGCCAGCGGGTCTTGGTGGTACAGAATGGACAGTGGGCCGACGGTATGGGGTCGTCCATTCGAGCGGGAATTCGCCAGTTGCAGATGGAGCGGACGGATGTTGCCGCAGCTATGATTTTACTGGCTGACCAACCACTGGTAACCGCTCGTCACTTGTCAGCCATGCGGACTGCCTTTCACCAGAACGGGGCATCCATTGTGGCGGCCGAATATAGCGAAACGGTGGGGGTTCCGGCTATGTTCGGCCGACGCCTATTTGACACACTGGCGAACTTGCCCGCGGGTAGTGGCGCAAAGCCTCTGTTCACTCATGCCGAT
>CALMAV010000056.1:0-3636 GCA_937859895.1 uncultured Bryobacterales bacterium
GTTCAAAACACCCTTCTTCCATATGTAATAAAAGCCGCAAAGCACTAGGAGGACGAACAGCAACATCTCAAAGAACGCGAACAGCTTCAACTGCCGGTAAACCACCGCCCACGGATAAAGAAAAATTGCTTCTATATCAAATAAGATGAAGACCATCGCGACAAGATAGAACTTAACGCTAAATCGTTCGCGAGCATTGCCCACCGGCACCATGCCCGATTCATAAGGCATAGATTTCACGCGGTCTTTGAGCCGTCGGCCGAGGATGGCAGAAAGCCCGATCATTGCCGTCGCCACACCCACCGCAATGATGATCTGAATTAGTACCGGGAACCAAGTCTCGGCGTAAGTAGTTGGCATTGGCGAAGTACCAGATTAGCAACCATTGTTCCCTATAATGAAGGAAAGATTAGGGGTCGGGAATATCGAATGGCAATCACAGTTAATGGCGAGAGGCAGGAGCTAAGCTCTGCAGACTCGATCTTCATGCTCTTGAAGGATCTTGGGCTGCCCGCTGAGCGGGTCGCCGTAGAATTAAACAAAGTGCTGGTCCGCAAACGCGATTGGGATACCACGGCAGTACCGGACGGAGCACACTTAGAGATTGTCGAGTTTGTCGGTGGAGGCTGAGGCTTCCATCCAGATAGGACTTGACTCTTTCTCCCGGTCTAGTACAATTTTGGCAGCCGTTGCGGGTTTAAACGGAACTTGACACTCATGTTCAAAACACGAAAAGTCCGTTCTGATTTGCCCCTTGGGCGAACTTACACCAGCACAGATGTGGCCAGGATTGCCGATGTTAGCCTCCGGCAATTGCAGTGGTGGGATGAGCGCAAGGTAGTCTCACCCCGGCACGAAGGCCATAAGCGGATTTACCTTCCTGAAGAAGTTATCGAGATTACGGTGATAGCCGAGCTAAGACGCAAAGGCTTCTCACTCCAGAAGATCCGTCGAGTCCTTCGGTTTCTGCAACGCGAAATGGGCAGACGTTTGGGCGATGTTCTTTCCAGCGAATCCGGCCTTCATCTTCTGACGGACGGCAAGTCAATCTACTTAGAAGATCAACAGGATCGCATTATCGATCTGCTGAAGAACGCGAAGCAGGCGATGTTTCTGGTGTGTGTGAGCGATCAGGTTCGGCGGTTAGATCAGGCTCCAAAGAAACCGGTTCGCGGTGAAACGGCGACAATCCGGCGTGTCCGGGCGGTTAGCTGATCACTCAGTGGCATCCTGTCCAGCAATAAGACTATCGTCCGACCAGTTTCGGCCCTTCCAGGCGCGTTTCTACTACGGCTAACCTTACGTCGATCTTGTCTAGCCGATCTTGCATTCGTTCGAGCCTTTGATGAATGAGACCGAACTGTTCCTTGTTCTGAAGGATGCCCCAGATGATTCCGGCTAAGACCGGCAGGGTACCGAGAAAAATTACCACAATAGGATTGCTTGTGATCTGCGCCATCATTTCGCTCTCTTATTAGACTAGAGCCTATCTCTACGAAGATTTGTTCGTCCGCTAAGCTCCATACGTTTCAAACAAATCATTTGGGGGACAGCCCGGCCTTCCGTCTACGGACTTACAAACGCGAAAGCCGTTAATGCGAGACAAGCACCATTCATTAGAATCAAGGCCAACTGTCGCCCAGCGTTGTTCAATCTCGCTTCCCTTCACAGCATCTATACTGGCAGTAGATCCCCCGGAGGTTCGATTGTCGTCCCAGCGCCGGTTCTTTGTCTTTGCCCCCCTCTGCATTATTGTTTGTGCCCTTGCCGGCGGCTTACTAGGCCCCGCTACCAGATCGGTGCGTGCTGCTCAACGCGGACCGGCTATCACCTCTGATGAAGATATAAAAGCCGGCCTAAACTCGTTCACTAAGGTCTACGACATCGTGGGCGAGAACAGTGCTGAAAAACTCTCGCCAGATAAGGCAATTTTCAAAGGCGCGGTGCCCGGGATGTTGCGGACATTGGACCCGCACTCGAACTTCTTTGACCCGAAAGAGTTTGCCAGTTTGCGCGAGGAGCAGCACGGCAAGTACTACGGCATCGGCATGATGTTGGGCGGCCAACCGCGTACCGGTAAGCCGATGGTCGTGCATCCGTTTGGCGGCTCTCCAGCATACAAAGCCGGGTTACGTCCTGGTGACCTGCTGATTGAGGTCAATGACAAGCGCGTTGATGGCATGACTACCTCCCAGGTAGCCGATCTTCTCCGTGGCCCAAAGGATACGAAAGTACAAGTTGTTGTCAATCGCGAAGGCATAGCGAAGCCTCTTACCTTCAACCTGCAGCGTGGCGAGATTCCGCGCAACAGTGTTGACGAGGCATTCTGGGTGAGACCCGGCATCGCTTTCCTGCGTATCCAGCAGTTTACCGAAACCACGGGCAAGGAAGTGGAAGACAATCTGAAGCGGCTTGGTGAGGGCTCAATCAAAGGTCTGATCTTGGATCTTAGAGAAAACCCCGGCGGGCTACTCTCGGAAGGTGTTTCCGTTGCTGGACACTGGCTTGATCGCGGGCAGGTTGTGGTTTCGCATCGTGGCCGCGCCTATGCCGAAAAGCCTTATCTGGCTCATGGCAGCGAGTATGGGGAATCCTATCCAGTTGTTGTGTTGGTCAATCGGTTTTCTGCTTCGGCAGCCGAGATTGTGGCTGGTGCACTACAGGATCACGATCGGGCCTGGGTGTTAGGCGACACGACTTTCGGCAAAGGTCTGGTACAGACGGTCTATCAGCTGAGCGACAACACTGGACTTGCTCTTACCACCCAGCACTACTACACCCCGAGCGGACGCCTGATTCAGCGCGACTATTCTAACCTCTCATTTCTTGATTACTACTATGGCAAGCGTAATCAGATCAGCAATCCAACCGACGTAAAGCAGACTGACCTGGGCCGTGTGGTTTATGGCGGAGGCGGTATAACGCCTGATGAAAAATTTGAGGCTCCCAAGCTTGATCCATTCGAGCTGAGTGTGATTCGGAAGAACTCATTCTTCAACTTCTCCGCCCACTATTTCTCTACCCATGAGCCTAAGTTCCCGAAGGACTGGACGCCTGATGAATCTGTCTTGAATGACTTCCATGATTGGCTGATGAAGCAAGGGGTGACCTTCACCGAGGCTGACTGGGCGCGTGACCATTCCTGGTTGCGGAGTACCTTGCGAACCGAAATGTACATCACAGCCTTCAGCTATGAGGATTCTCAGCGCGTGGCCGTAGAACAAGATCCGGAGATTGAACGTGCAATTGCGGCTATGCCGAAAGCGGCTCACTTGCTTGCAGATTCGAAGGCTCGATATGAGAAGCAGCGTGCCAGCCGATAACTTTTTGCGTACACGCTTGCTCCTTCTACAATGAAGGCGTTATCCACGCCCCAAATTACTGTTTTAGATACCGGTGGCCAATACACTCATTTAATTGCGCGCCGGGTCCGCGAGTTGGGTATTTATGCGGATGTGTTGCCTAGTGATACAGATGCGGACACCCTCAGCACGCGTAGAGGTGTGATTATCTCCGGTGGTCCCGCCAGCGTTCTCCAACCTGGCAGCCCGCAAGTAGATTCGCGGACCTTGGCGGCTGGCTTTCCCGTTCTCGGGATTTGCTATGGCCATCAGTTAATGGCGCACTATCTAGGCG
>CALMAV010000056.1:3646-6471 GCA_937859895.1 uncultured Bryobacterales bacterium
AGGCGGAGAAGTTAACAAGGGTGAGCGCGGTGAGTACGGCATTGCTCACCTCATCGTTACCCAACCCGATGCGCTGCTGGCGGGAGTGGAGCCATCGCAAATCTGGATGAGCCACTTCGATACAGTTGGGGCCATTCCACCAGGCTTTCAAATCACAGCCTCTTCGGATATTTCAGGCATTGCGGCCATGTCTAATGGGGAACGAAAGCTCTTTGGGCTTCAGTTCCATCCGGAAGTAGTTCACACGCATGCCGGTACGCGGATCCTTCGCAACTTCGTTTTCGACATTTGTGGTGCTGAACAAGATTGGGACGTCAGCCAACGAGTTCCGCTGGTGGAGGAGCAAATCCGTCAAGCCGCGGGCAATAACAAGGTTTTCTTTTTCGTTAGCGGCGGCGTCGACTCAACCGTCGCTTTTACGTTATGTCTTCGCGCACTGGGACCTGACCGCGTGTACGGCATCTATGTCGATACCGGCCTGATGCGCGAAGGTGAAACAGAGTTTGTTCGCAGCGTCTTCCGCGAGCTAGGAGCAAAGCACTTCCTTGTGCATGAAGGGGAAACGCACTTTCTGAAAGCTCTGGCCGGACTGCATGATCCGGAGGAAAAGCGTTGCGCAATCGGAGAAGGTTTTGTCGAGGTGCAACAGCAGATTCTCCAGACTGAGTTCTTCCTCGACGGTAGCTGGATCCTTGGCCAAGGAACCATTTACCCTGACACGATCGAGTCGGGCGGCACAGCCAAAGCTGATTTGATCAAGACGCACCACAATCGAGTCGCCGGGATTCAGGCATTAATTGATGCCGGCCGTATTATCGAACCACTGACCGCGTTTTATAAAGATGAAGTCCGTGAGATTGGACGCGAACTCGGCATCCCTCCAAAGTTTCTGGCGCGGCATCCCTTCCCTGGCCCAGGCTTGGCAATTCGATGCTTGTGCGCAGCAGCCCCAGCGCCAGTGCAGCAGACCAAAGAAGGCTTCCTGCTGCCGCTGCGTTCAGTTGGCGTACAAGGCGACGCGCGCAGCTATCGAGGCGTGCTGGTGCTGGACGACACCCCTTCTGCCGCGATGATCCGGACAACTGCGCCGGCCCTGACCAACACTCGAAGCGATATTAACAGGGTTGTTGCAGTTTGCGGTGCCAATGCCGCCCTTGACGAACTGCAGGTCTTCGAAGCTTCCATAACTCGGGAGCGCCTGGATTTGTTGCGCAAAGCAGACGGCATCGTGCGGAGCTACTGCCTTGACTGCGGCTTTGAGGAACTGGTCTGGCAATTTCCCGTAGTCCTGCTGCCGCTTGGCATCGAGTCCGCCCGCGACTCCATCGTCCTCCGGCCTATTCAATCGGTGGATGGCATGACTGCCGACGTTGTCCTGATGAGCGGCGAGATGCTGGCAAGCTTATCCGGTCAACTACTTGCTCTTCCGGGCATTGCAGCCGTGCTCTACGACTGTACCCATAAACCGCCCGGCACAATTGAGTGGGAGTAGCTTTAGGGCTCGTCCTTGTAGATAGCAATCTGCTGTTTGCCGCCCTCGCTCTGACGTGCGCGGTACATGCCAGGCGAGTTGAAGCTCCAGGCCATTTGCCCATCAGGAGTGAGGGCAATCACGCCGCCATCTCCCTTCAAAGCAGTCAAGCGCCGCTGAATCACTTCATCTGCAGCCGCCTGTAGGGGCATGTGTTCGTACTGCACCAGCGCACAGATTTCCCTAGCAACCGTGAGACGAATAAAGTACTCGCCCGTACCTGTGCCTGAAACCGCGCAGGACTGATTAGCCGCGTAAGTACCGGCGCCGATGATGGGCGAATCGCCAACGCGTCCCGGCCTCTTAGCTTGTAGACCGCCAGTTGACGTGCCAGCTGCAATATTGCCCTGCCGATCGAGCGCGACCACGCCGACTGTGCCGAATTTGTGCGCCTCAGCTGGCTCCAGCATCGCCACTGGCTTGGCAGGCGCAGGCCCAACACCAGCAGGTCGAGGCGGTGTCGGTTTCCCTTCCTTCTCAAGTTCTTTGACTAAACCCTGCCAGCGCCGCTCAGTGAAGAAGAATGAAGGCGGCACTTGCTCCAGGCTATGCTCGGCTGCAAACTGATCCGTCCCTGGCCCTACGAGCAGAACGTGCGGCGACTTCTCCATCACCGCACGCGCCAGACTGATTGGGTGGCGTGTACGCCGAACACCGGCTACTGCACCCGCGCCCATGGTGCTGCCATCCATAACGGCTGCGTCGAGTTCATTGACGCCATCGGCCGTAAAGACCGCGCCTCGGCCAGCGTTGAACAGAGGATTGTCTTCCAGCAGCTTGATCGCAGCTTCAACCGCGTCCAACGCCGGCTTACCATTCTGAAGCGACTGCGCGGCTGCATTCAGAGCTTCCTGCATCCCTGCTCGGTAGTCAGCTTCAGTTTTCGGATCCATTGACTTGCGCTCAATCACCCCGGCACCGCCATGCAGCACAACAGCCCACTTATGCTCAGGCGCGGGTTGCTGTCCCGGCATGCTTGCGCCCAACAACAGACCGCCAACCACTAAGAATGCATTCCTCATCTGTGTAAAGCAGAATAACCGATCCTCACTCGACAATTTCGATTGAAGGAGCGTCGTACCTGAGTGAGAACTGTCGCCGTTCACCTTCTGGTCTACCTTGCCGTCGCGTACGTGACCGTTGCGGCACTGCTGTACCTCATGCAAGACAAGCTGCTCTTCCCAGCGCCCAAGACTTACGAGAAAACAACTCCTGCTGATGGCGGGCTTGCATTTGAGAATCTATACATCCCAGTTGACGGGAAAGGTCACCTGCATGCTTGGTGGATTCCGGC
>CALMAV010000057.1 GCA_937859895.1 uncultured Bryobacterales bacterium
GCATGCGTGTGGAGTTACTGGAGAAAATCGGATTGGGCGATCTGCTGAAACCAGCGGGCGCAACCAGGTAGTTTTGGGTTCCATCCCATCTCTTCCTGTAGTCAAACAACTGCATTAACAAAGAAGGAGCAATCTATGCCATTTGCAAATTACAAACTTCCTCAAGGGTCATTGACACCTGCGCAAAAGCAGGACATCGTCCACAGAACCACTGACATACTCGCATCGATCTATGGGGAGGCGGCCCGTGCCCATACCATGGTCCTAGTGGATGAGGTCGCAGATGGGGGCTGGGGGTTTGCTGATGACGTGCTCACCCTCGCAAAGCTGAAGGCCAAAGATTGAGCCGTGCGTCCTGCCGTGCTCCTAGCTGGCTAGGCGATGTTCGCGTGAAGGCATCTCGGTCACCCCATGCAGTTTGCGATAGGTTGCACTGCTCTTCCATAGCTGTTCGTGGGTGCCCACCGCTTCGACTGTGTTGTTGTCAAAGACCACCACTAAGTCGGCATTGCGAACGGTGGAGAGGCGGTGGGCGATGATGAAGCAGGTACGGCCTTCGGTGATCTCGTCCATGGCGAGTTGGATCAGCCGCTCGCTCTCATTGTCCAGGTGACTAGTCGCTTCGTCCAGGATAAGGATGCGCGGGTCGCGAAGAATGGCTCGGGCAATGCCCAATCGTTGACGTTCCCCTCCGGAGAGGCGCATGCCGCGTTCACCGACAGCGGTGTCGTAACCGCCATCACAGCGGCGGATGAAGTCATGAGCTTGCGCCATCATGGCAGCGCGTTCTACATGGGCTCGGTGTATCTGGTCCTGCCCATACCCGATGTTCTCGAGAATAGTGCGTGAGAAGAGCTCCACTTCCTGCGGCACCACAGCTATCTGCTCGCGCAGGCTTGTCTGGGTGACGTGGCGGATATCCTCGCCGTCAATCAGAATGCTGCCCTGTTGCGGATCGTAGAGCCGTTGCAGCAGATTTACCAGCGTGCTTTTTCCCGAACCACTTGGCCCAATGAGAGCGACCGTTGCGCCAGCTGGAACTTCAAAGGAGACGTCGCGAAGAGTCCAGTTCTCTGCGCCCGAGTACTTGAACGAGAGGTTGCAGAACTGAACCGATTTCGCTGGACCAGCCATGAGCTTCGCCTTTGGGGCATCAGCGACGTTGCGGCCCTGCTCTAGAATTTCGAACATACGTTCCGCACGCGTCAGGTTACGGCGCAGCTTCGGAAGAATGATGGACAGCTGGGAGATGGGTACGTAAATCATGTCCTGCAGCGCGATAAACAGGACGTAGTCGCCCACACTGCAGCGATGCGTGAGTACCATATACCCGCCAAAGCTGATAACGCCAACGCGACCCGCAGTCGAAAAGAGCGACTGAACATTTTCAATGAGCGCCCAAAGCTTCTCGCCCTGATAGTGCCGGGTACGCGCGAATACCATCAGGTCCCGATGAGTTCTCGCTTCCTGCTTCTCGCGAGCAAACTTCTTAACGATCCGGACGTTGCTGGCAATGTCAAATGACTCTTTCGTAACGCGCTCGAAGGCATGGCTGATCAGATATTCGAGCCGATGCATTCTGCCCGAAAGCCGGCCGATAGCTATGGCATAGGCAGGTAGCGGCAGGAACACAAGGACCGTTATCCACACGCTCTTGGTCAGCAGCGCGATCAGAACGCCTATTAAAACGAACATGGGAGGCAGCAGATTTTGGCCAAACACTTCGTATAAGGCCACAAACACAGCTGTACCGCCACGGTCCAGAGCGGCAATCACTTCACCAGTGTTCGTTTTGCCATGGAACTCAGTATCGAGGGATAAAAAGTTTTCGAAGGCAGCATTCTTCACCTGGTCTTCAGCCTGGGCGATGACGCGAAAAAGATTGTAGTTGTACACAGACCGCAGCGCTCGTGTAAGGGCGGTGGCAACGAAGATAGCCAGCGCAGCCATAATCAGGAAGCGCGTGGGGCTTCCCGTTCCTGTCTGCAGAGAGTGAATTACGCCGTCAATAACAGAACGGGTGACGAAGGGAACGGCAACATCCAGGGCCGCGGTCGCGCAAACGAGCAAAGCCAGGGCGGCGACGACGCGATAACGCCCCGAAAGCAATGCAAGAACCTTCCAGCCAAGCCAGGGGCCGGTGCGAGTTGGTTCTGATGTGGCACTTGTGGTCACGATAAAGGAGAGGTGCGCCTGTTATCAGATTTTTCTCAGAGAGATAAATTTAAATTTGTTCACGATACCCTGAAAGACGATATGGCCACCAAGTTTTCCCGCCGGGTATTTGGCAGAGGCGTCGGAGGGGCGGCGCTGGGTTCAGCCGCACTGGCTGAGGCGTCGTCGCCGTTCCAGGCGGCGGACGGACAGCGGCAAGCTGACTTCTACAAATTTCCGGATGGCTTTAAGTGGGGTTGCGCAACTGCTGCTTACCAGATTGAAGGCGCTGCCAAAGCTGATGGGCGCGGGCCTTCCATCTGGGATACCTTCTTGCACACAAAAGGAAAGGTCTTCCACAATGACACCGGCGATGTGGCTGACGACGATTACCACCTCTATAAAGAGGACGTTGGTCTCCTAAAATCTCTCGGCGCGAAGATTTATCGCTTTTCCACGGCGTGGCCGCGCATTTTTCCGCAAGGCACGGGCCAGCCGAACGCCAAAGGTATCGACTTCTACAACCGGCTGGTGGATGAGTTGCTGGCTAACGGAATCGAACCTTACTGCACTTTGTTTCATTGGGACCTGCCGCAGGCGCTACAGGACAAGTACAAAGGATGGCAGTCGCGCGAAACTTCCAAAGCCTTCGCCGACTACGCAGGTTATGTCGCGAGCAAGCTGTCAGACCGGGTTCAGCACTTCTTCACCATGAACGAGTTCTATACGTTTGTGGACTTAGGGCATAAGGTCGGTATACATGCGCCCGGGCTGAAGTTGCCGCCCGCCGAGTTCAATCAGGTGCGCCACAATGTGGTGCTTGCGCATGGCTTGTCAGTCCAGGCAATCCGGGCGCAGGGTAAGGCTGGAACAAAAGTGGGCTTGGCCGATAACATTGCCAGCGCGATTCCGATTATCGAGTCGGAGCAGCATATCAAAGCGAGCGAGAAGGCCACTCGTGTTCTGAATGCTCAGTATCTGACCGTCATCCTGGAAGGCAAGTACCTGGATGAATACCTGGAGAAAGAAGGTGCGGCTGCCCCGAAGTTCACGCCTGAAGATCTCAAGATCATCAGCAGCCCGCTTGATTTCGTCGGAATCAATATTTATGTTCCGCTGTACGTCCAGGCTGATGATTCGGCGCTTGGATACTCGGTTTTGAAGCAGCCGGAATCGTACCCTCATATGGCCTCGCCCTGGCTCTACATTGGACCTGAGGCGATGTACTGGGCACCCCGGCATATGGCTCAGATCTGGAATATAAAGGAGATTTACATTACTGAGAATGGCTCTTCATCAGCTGACGTTCTGACTTCCGATGGGCAGGTGAACGATACCGATCGAGTGATGTATTTGAGGAACTATATTTCCAAGC
>CALMAV010000058.1:0-1980 GCA_937859895.1 uncultured Bryobacterales bacterium
TCAGAAGTCTCACTGGACCAACTAACGGGGGCAGGTCAACAGTAGTTCGGCAGTCTGCCAGGTATGTGAATGGGGATCTAGCAGATGGGCCATGCCTTGCGGTTGAAATCCTTTCTTCAGGACAGTTGCTGGCCGATGTTCTTGACAGGTGCAATCGCCTGCTGAAAGCGGGAACGGCGATGTGCTGGATTATCTGGCCGGAGAGGCGGCGGGCTTGGAATTACTCTTCAAATGACCTAGCCGAGATTGGGCCGCTATCTAGCGATCTAGTTTTCGAGGTTGAAACTGGCGGGTCGTTCGAAGTCGCTTGCCGTTTACCAGTCGATGAAGTTTGGGCGGGGTTGGATCGCCGCGGACTTTAATCAGTTGGAGCGCACTGTTGCAGAATTGGAAGCCTCAACGACGAAATTCTGCTGCTGACAAGCAGGGCGGCGACAAACTAAAGAGTTACGAATTGCTAGGGACAGGGGCAATCTCTTCGGGAACTAAGCTGTCCATCTTGCGGAGCTGTGGAAACCAAAGCGCCCAGAGAATTACCACCGCCATGGTGCCGACGCCGCCGAAGAGCACCGCCGGCACGGTGCCAAGCCATTGCGCGGTGATGCCTGATTCAAACTGACCGAACTCATTGGACGCTCCAATAAAAATGCCATTCACAGCACTGACACGGCCTCGCATGCTATCAGGAACTGAGAGTTGCACCGATGTGCTGCGAACAATGACGCTGACCGTGTCAGCAGCTCCGGCCAGGAGTAGCGAGAGGACAGAGATGTACACGTTCCGCGACAAAGCGAAGACAACGGTAAAAACACCGAATGCAAAGACGCAGGAGAACATGGTGAGTCCGGCATGCTTCTGTATTGGTACATACGCGACCAGGATGCCCATAATGACCGCGCCTACGCCCGGAGCGCCTCTTAGAATGCCCAAACCGAGCGTGCCGACATGCAGGATCTCCTCTGCATAGACGGGCAGAAGCGCGACCGCTCCACCTAGCAGGACAGCAAATAGGTCTAGCGAAATTGCGCCAAAGACAAGCTGATTGCGCCAGATATAGCGGAGGCCTTCCAAAACGAGAGTAGAAGAAGGGGCGGCACCGGCCGGTATAGGACGCAATGTCGTAAGACCTGGAAGCAAGACCAAAGCGAAGCTATAGCAGAAAGCAGCAGTGGCGTACACCGGCACTGGGTTCCCGACGATTCCATAGATAAGACCCCCTGCTACCGGTCCAACAACTGTGGCTGTTTGAAAGATGGAGGAACCCCAGGCAACAGCATTGGGAAAGTGCTCCGGTTTGACAAGCGAGGGGACGAAGGCAGAGGCAGCCGGGCCCTGAAAAGCACGCACGGTGCCATTCAGAATCAGGACCGCATAGAGCGGGTACGCCGAGTGCACGTGCAGCAAGGTGCAGGCTAGAAGAAGAGCTGAGCAGAGTGCAAAACCGCCAAAGCAAACGGTAAGAATGCGCGTCCGTTTAAAGCGATCGGCAACGTGCCCAGCAAGGAGGAACAAGCAGATAGCAGGCAGAAACTGAGCAAGGCCAACCAGACCGAGATCGAGCGGCCTTCGCGTGATTGAATAAACTTGCCAACCGACTGCAACCGACTGCATCTCGGAAGCAATTGTTACCAAGAATCGGGCAGCCATGAAACGGCTGAAATTCGGGTAACTGAATGCAATGCGGGACGTGCCAGATGCCATTGCAGACATTCTTGTTCACCCGCCAGTTTGTCACAGGATAAACTTTGTAGGAGCAACCCGCGCCCTCGGCCTGTCCCTTGCGGATGGCTGCCAGTGCGGTGGTAAGGAGTACAGGATGTCTTCGGAATACATGTCGACCGGGCCGTTGGGCCGTCGCGATTTCGTCAAACGGACGGGTGCATTGAGTGCAGGAGCGGTGCTCGCTAACAATGCATTTGCCAAGGCCAATAACAAGCTGAATCCGTCCCGCGTATTGGGCGCAAACGATCGCATCAACAT
>CALMAV010000058.1:1990-3987 GCA_937859895.1 uncultured Bryobacterales bacterium
CCGGTCGCGGTTCAGATGACGCCCGCACATTCACTAAGTTCGCAAACGCAAACAACAATGCTTGTCAGATTGTGGCTGTTTCTGATGTCTACGAAAAGCGCAAGAAACAACAGGCAGACAAGTACAATGCAAAGGGATTCACTGATTACCGTGAGTTGCTGGCCTTGCCTGAAGTGGACGCCGTGATTGTGGCCACACCGGACCATTGGCATGCCCGTATTGCTTTGGATGCCATGGACCAAGGTAAAGATGTGTACCTGGAAAAGCCCATGTGTCACACCAACAAAGAGATCAAGCAGTTGGTTGACACCGTGCGTGAGTCCAAGCGCGTACTGCAGGTGGGCTCGCAGACGACATCGGCAGACCAGTGGTGGAAAGCCAAGAAGGCTATTGCTGACGGCATGATCGGCAAGATGATTATGAGCCAGGGCTCGTACCATCGAAACTCTATTGAAGGCGAGTGGAACTGGCCCATTGATTCTTCTGCTGGTCCGGATGCTAAGGGCGAGGAACGCATTGATTGGAAGACATGGCTAGGGCCGGCACCTTCAAGGCCGTATGATGCGGACCGTTTCTTCCGATTCCGTAAGTATTGGGACTACTCAGGCGGCATTGCCACAGATCTGTTCTTCCACGTTGTTGCGCCGTTGAACATCTGCTGGGACAAACCCCAATTCCCGACCAAGGTGATGGCGTCGGGTGGCAAGTATGTCTTCACAGACGATCGCGAAGTGCCGGATACATTTAACCTGATGGCCGAGTATGCGGAAGGGCACTCGCTTGTACTCAGTTCTTCAATGGCGAACTCACAGCATATTCCGGGCCTGATTCGCGGGCACGAGGGAACCATCATTATGGTCGAACACGGAATGTTCGAGAGCTCAACGCCCGACATAGTTGTGCGACCTGAACTAGTCCGTAGCGAAGGCGAGAATGAGCCGCATCCTTTTTCCGACTACAGATTTGGTGACAAGGAGATACGGATTCCAGTCGAGCAGAAAGACCCGATGCAGGCTCACATCGGCAACTTTTTAAGTAGCATGCGCACCAGGCAGAAGCCGCATCTGGATGTTGAGACAGCAGCGCACGCACAAGTGCTGATCAATCTTGCGGTGGAATCTTATCGCGACGGACGCGTTAAGTATTGGAACGAAGAAAAATGGGAGTCGAGCGACAAGCCAGTGAAGGCTTAGTCGACGATCTCTGGCAGGGAAGTGGGAGCTGGCTTCGGCTCCCACAGTTCAACCCGGTTTCCATCCGGATCACTAACCCAGCCGAAGTTTCCGAAGTCGGAGCTTTCTGTATGGTCGTCTACCGCGACGCCGGCAATACGAAGTTGCTCCAGGGTGGACGCTAAGTCGTCCACTATGTAGTTGACCATGAACCCAGACTTGCTGTCCTTCATGTACTCGGTTGTCTGGGGAAAGATTGACCACACCGTCTGCGCCCCCGGTACAGAGTTCATCGGAAAGAATGCTCCCGATCCAGGCTTGGCTTTAATACCTAGATGTTTCTCGTACCAGGCATAAAGTGACTCAGGATTTTGAGACTTGAAGAAGATTCCGCCAATGCCGCGAACTTGCGCCATCACATTACTATAAGGCAGTCATTAGCTTTGATGGAGATCGACTCTTCGTTTGACGAACCGTTTCGGGCTACGTTGGCTGACCTATTTGTAAAGCGCCGCGATGTCCGCCGGTTTCGCACTGCCCCGTTACCCGCTGGCCTGCTGGAGAAGCTGGTCGCGCTTGCTTGTCTGGCACCATCGGTAGGTTTTAGTCAGCCCTGGCGCTGGGTGGAAGTAGCAGCACCAGAACGCCGAGCCGCGATCTCAGAAAATTTCCGCACCTGCAATGCAGAAGCGCTTAACGACTACACAGGATCGCGGGCAGGTCTTTACGCGCGATTGAAGTTAGCGGGCTTGATGGAAGCGCCCGTTCACCTTGCTGTGTTTGTTGACTCCCAAACTTCAGTCGGCCATGGACTTGGAACCAAAA
>CALMAV010000059.1:0-4995 GCA_937859895.1 uncultured Bryobacterales bacterium
GCGTAAAGCTTCTTCAACTTCCAGCAAAGAGTCAGGGGGAACTGCGCGCCCTGGTTTGTCTACCCGCTGATGATCTACCGCCACCTTACCGGCCAAGATCAGCGCCTGCGCTTTCTCACGCGAGTCGACGAGGCCTCGCTCCACTAGCAACACATCTAACCGCTGCTTCGGCGAGTGCTTATCTCCTACGCTCAAGCCCTTCGCAGCACAATGAAATCGGCAATCTCGCGCAAGCGATCTGCCCGGCTTCCAAAGCTCTCCACCGCCGCGTGAGCAGCTTTCCGTTCGGCCTCGGCCATTTCACGGGAGCGCTCCAAGCCATAGACTGCGGGAAAGGTTACCTTTTGCTGTGCCTCGTCTTTGCCGGCGGTCTTGCCCAGCGTGTCCGAGGATTGTTCCACATCCAATACGTCATCGATGATTTGGAACGCCAGCCCGACATGCTCGCCATAGAGTGATAGCTCGGCCAACTCACGCTGGCTCGCGCCGGCATAGATGGCGCCCATACGAACACTGGCTCGCAGCAGAGCACCAGTTTTAGCCCGATGAATAGATTCCAGCAGCATTGCCGTGGGTTCCTTTCGCTCACCCTCAATGTCGTGCACCTGACCACCGATCATGCCGCCCACGGTACCGGCAGCACGCGACAACTCTTGCACCAGCACAATGCGCGTTTCGGCACTGGTGTAAGGCAATCGACTGAGCACCTCAAAGGCCAGTGTCAGGAGCGAGTCCCCCGCCAAGATCGCCATTGCCTCGCCGAAAACTTTGTGACAGGTTGGGAGTCCACGACGAAGATCGTCATTGTCCAACGCTGGAAGGTCGTCATGGATTAATGAGTAAGTGTGGATCATCTCCAGCGTTGCCGCCGCATGCTCCACCCCTTGAGCCGAATCCTTTACGGCATTTGCTGCAGCCATGGCCAGGATTGGACGAATGCGCTTACCCCCAGCGAACAGGCTGTAACGCATGGCACGGTGGATCGACTCCGGCTCTACGCTCTCTCCTGGCAGCCAATGCTCCAGCGCATTGTCTACGGCCCGTACCTGCTCGGCCAAATACTCCTGCAATGTCAACTGCCCTTGTGCGCTCGTCATCTTGAAGGCTTGTCGGGATTGTATGGCACTGCAACCACGTCCGAGCCCTTCTTAATCAGTACTTCCACGCGCGTTTCGGCCTCTTCCAGCTGGCGCTTACACTCCGAGCTCAACCGCATCCCGGATTCAAACAGTTGCAAACTGTCCTCCAACGGCAGATCGCCTCGTTCCAGTTCTTTGACGATCCGCTCCAGTTCATTCAAGCTTGCCTCGAATGTTGGCGGTTGACTTACTTCCTCCGGCATCGAACTATTGTAACGGCCACCGTACCGCTTTCAGCGATTTTGAACTAGAGTAGAGGCATGGCCATTCCAGCCATCTCCCGCCCTTCACTCTTTGGGGATTAGCCGGCCGCTGTCACACGGCCCCTTCTTTGTTAATTCGTAATCCCCCTGTCAGAGGTGTGTAACAAACGTGACGCAAATCGTCTCGCAAGAGTTCCTTCCGCAGTTGCTGACTGCATTGCCTGGTCCCATTGGACAGGCGCTAATTGCACGGGACCAGGCCGTGATCTCCCCCTCCTACACGCGCTGTTACCCGCTCGTCATCAAGCGCGGATCAGGCGCCATGGTTGAGGATGTTGACGGCAACCGGTTTCTTGACTTCAATGCCGGTATTGCCGTGGTTGCGTCCGGGCATGCGCACCCCCGAGTAGTGGATGCGATTCAGCGCCAAGCCGCCGAGTTCATCCACATGTCAGGTACTGACTTTTACTACGAAGGCATGGTTTTATTAGCCGAGAAGCTGGCGGCGCTGGTGCCGGGTGAGTTTGCCCGGCGTGTCTACTTCGGAAACTCCGGTGCTGAAGCCGTGGAAGCCGCGTTAAAGTTAGCCCGCTACCACTCTGGACGCAGCCAGTTTATTGCGTTTCTTGGTTCATTCCACGGTCGCACGATGGGCGCGCTCTCGCTAACTGGCAGTAAAGTGGTGCAGCGCCGGCGATTTGCACCCTCTCTTCCGGTTCACCACATTCCTTATGCTTACTGCTACCGCTGCCCTTACGGGAAAGAGCCAACCACCTGCAATGTCGAATGCATGAACGTGATTGAGGAGCGGCTATTCACTACAATTCTGCCGGCCGAAGAAGTAGCCGCGATTGTGGTAGAGCCGATTCAGGGCGAGGGCGGCTACCTGGTGCCTCCGGCAAAAGTGCATGAACGCTTGCGTGAGATTGCCGACCGCCACGGCATTCTGCTGATTCACGACGAAGTGCAGAGCGGCATGGGCAGAACGGGCCGCATGTTTGCTTCTGAGCACTTTGGAGTTGCCCCAGATATTGTGACGACCGCTAAGGGACTCGCCAGCGGCATGCCGCTCTCGGCAACCATTGCAAAGGCCAATGTGATGGATTGGGGGCCGGGCGCCCACGCCAGCACTTTTGGGGGCAACCCGGTATCCATCGCGGCTGCACTTGCCACCATTGCGCTGCTGGAAGAGAGCCTGATGGCTAACGCCGAAACGCTTGGGCGCTACATGTTGGACCGCATGCGCGATTGGCCGCAGCGGTTTCGGTTTGTTGGCGATGTGCGCGGGCTGGGGCTGATGATTGGCTTTGAGATGGTGTGCGATCAACTGACTAAGGAGCGTGCCCCTGACCTGCGTGACCGTCTGGAGATGCTTGCTTTCGAACGCGGATTGCTTATCTTAGGCTGCGGCCCGAACAGCATCCGGCTCTGTCCGCCGCTGGTGATTAATCGCGATCAAGCGCAGTTTGCCCTCGATACACTTGAGGAGTGTCTGCGTCTGCTGGAAGTGTAAACAAAGCACTTCCCGTCTTGGATGTAGGCTGCGGAGTCAAGAAGTATCCAGGCGCAATCGGACTCGATCGCAATACACGTACAAGTGCCGACGTGATTGCCGACCTGGACCATTTTCCTTATCCGTTTGGCGACGATTCGTTCGGGCAGATTCGCGCAGTGCATGTCATTGAGCACGTTGCCGATGTGATCCGCACGGTAGAGGAGTTTCACCGGCTGCTTGCGCCGGGGGGACGCGCAGTGATTATCACTCCGCACTACACCGACTTCAGCTCTTTCTGCGACCCCACCCATCGCTCTCATCTGAACAGCTTTTCGCTCCGCTACTTCGGCGAAGACAATGCCGGGTTCGGCTACTACTCAGGCGCAAGATTTGTTGAGAAATACACAAACGTGCGCTTACTGGCTCTATGGAGATATCTCGGATTCGAATTGCTGGTGAACGCCTCGCGGCGCTTTCGTCGATTCTGGGAGTTCTACCTTTGCTACATCGTTAGGGGCAAAGTCATTGAATGGCACTTGGAAGCAGTGAAAAAGGCGGTTGGTCCATAACGCCGAAGCAGTTGCTCTGGAAGCTAAGCGACTCGGCTCGTGAGCGGCGAGAGCGCCGAATGTTGACCCCGGATGCTGCTCTGGGGAGGCAAGGTGAAAACCTGGCGCACCGTTACCTGCGCAATTGCGGTTTTCTGGTGTTAGCACGCAATTATCGTCCGGCTGGAGGCGAAGCGGAAGTGGACATCGTGGCCCGTGACAAAGACATTACTGTGTTTGTGGAAGTAAAGACACGAAGCCGGGCAGACTTTGGCTCGCCTGACCGTGCCATCGACGAAGCAAAACAGCGCAATATAGCTAAGGCTGCCCGGGCTTACTGCACCCGCGCGGGTATCGGGTGGAACCAAGTGCGTTTCGACACGATCGCCATTGTCCTGACGCAGCCACCTTCCATCGTGCACAATCAGGATGCGTTCTTTGACGGACGGGCTATCTAATTCTCACCGGAACCTCTTTACGCTACGGTAATTGACGGCCACGTAATTCGTGTACGGCGTTTCGACTGTGCGGGCCTACCGAGTTTCTGCTGATTCGGTTTCGAACCAAGGCTATGATGTTCCGGCTGAGGAGATCGCTTATCAGTTCACGTTGCCAGTAGATGACGTCGCGCAATCATCGCCTACGCGGAAAAAGCGCGGCATCGTGCGCGTGCTGTTTGAGCAAACAGGCCACTACGCAGCCAGATCATTTGACGCTGTTGATGCAGCACGACCGAATAAGGTAACTTTTATCGGTATGCCTCTCCGGCCAAAACCTAAGTGTTGGCGCATCAGCGGAGGTAGCTCTCAATCCGTAGCGCTTTCCTTGCAAGCCCCGAGCGTGTATACCAGTACTTGATCAACGGTACGGGCGATCATCAAGGGCAAAAGGCAAGATCTTGACTACTGTCGGGCCGCTAGCGGTGATGACGGTTTGCCAGCCAAGGTATCATAAAGCGGCTGAGCGGGCTCTACTGTGCCAACAACCTGCACCGCTGTCGCGGCGAGCACGTGAATGTTTGGATTATTCGGCAAGGTGATTGTGCGCGCCCCGGGCAGCACTGTCAGCGGATAGGCAAACAAGTACGAGTATGAGTAAGGCTCGTCCTCTCCCTGCGCGTTATGCCGATGGGAGGCATACCAGGCAATGGATGCTCGCTTAATAAAGCCCGGCTTGAGGCCAGTGTATTCCATCTCTTCGCGTGTGGGATGTTCCGCTTGATATTTTAGGATGGCTTTGCCCCGGGGGCTATCGGGTTTGATGGATGAAGGAAGTGGCTGCCAGTGATGCGGCACGGTCCGGGTGACCCAAGTGCGGTTGTCCCATTGCCCGACGTAACCGCCCCCCTCTTCCACCGTGAGGCGGACTGGTTGCGCACCCACTTGGAAAGTAGCGGCTTGGTCTCCGCCGCTGGCGGCCGCGAGCAGATAGACACGGTTGAAATCGCCAGCCGGAAGAGAAATCGTTTGTCCCTTAGCTGTTTCAGCATTAGGCGCATCCGTTGGCGAAAGCTGAAAAGAAGCGCCGTCATAGGTCAGCGTCTGGGGAAGCAGTTCCGCCGGCAGACTGCCGCCCTGGCCATCAAATCCGACCGTTGCCACAGCACCATG